>NZ_MEBP01000136.1:0-14596 GCF_001722075.1 Salinivibrio sp. SS2
CATCCTCGCTCTTACCCTCCTACAAGCCGAATAAGGTTACTTGCGTTGTGTGCCTCTAACTTCCTATCGCTTCCTTCAGACCCTGCCGTTGGCCAGCAACGCCCTTGCGAGTCGGATTATCTTCCCCTCAGTCGGGGCGATTCAGGTTTCTTTCAACCTGACGGGTTTGCCAGCTTCGCTGGGCAAACAAAAAAGGCCGACCTAGGTCGACCTTTTCTGCACTCAATTAGTAGTCGTTCTGACCACCGGCTGGGGTGCCTTTCTCTGCTTGTATACGCATGTAAATTTCTTCACGGTGTACAGAAACTTCTTTTGGTGCGTTCACACCGATGCGAACTTGGTTACCTTTCACACCCAAGACGGTGACGGTGACTTCATCACCAATCATCAAAGTTTCGCCAACACGGCGAGTCAAAATCAGCATTCTTCTACTCCTTGAGTATCAATCTTTTACTTATTCAATCAGTGTCTGAGCCAGATAACCCGCCTGCGTACCGGCCCGCTATCTGTGATCGTATGACCATTTCCCTGCTCGTGATGCTAATGCGACGGTTAAATAAACGCCGCAACACACACTATGGCTGAATTATCAGGCCATATCCAGAAAAGGGCAGAGAAATTTACTGTTTTATCATCATGCCGTTAGCAATGTTAGCGCTTGACCTGAGATAACAGTGTAAGAGAAATCTGTGTTGCACTGGTTGGCAAGGACGTAAAACCTAAGCCATATCACGTCTTCTCGCCAGCGCATTGCCTAAGGCGTTGCACTATACAGAATCAAAAAAAAAGTGCAATTATTAATCTAGATCACAAAAAAGGGTCGCCCATGGCGACCCTCTTGACTTTAATACTTAGCTGTGAACTCGATTAAAGGCGCTCTGCTAGCCATGCATCGACAGATTGAATCGCTTGCGGTAATGCAGCCACATCACTGCCGCCCGCTTGCGCCATATCTGGGCGACCACCACCTTTGCCGCCGACTTGTTGCGCGACAAGGTTGACTAACTCACCGGCTTTGACTTTGCCAGTCAGATCTTTGGTCACACCGGCAATCAGACCGACTTTACCATCGGCAACGTTACCGAGCAGGACAATCCCGCTACCCATCTGGTTTTTCAAGTCGTCAACCATGCTACGTAGCGCTTTGTTATCTGCGCCATCGAGCTGGCTCACAAGCACTTTAACACCGTTAAGTTCTCGGACTTGATTGATAAGCCCTGCACTCTCCTGCGCCGCCAGCTTTTGCTTAAGCTGCTGAATTTGCTTCTCAAGCGCCTTGGCTTTGCCGTGTGCATCGTCAAGCTTGGCTTCATAGTCAGCTTGTTGCTGATACACACGCTCAATCGCATCTTGTCCGGTGATCGCCTCAATGCGGCGTATACCCGCAGCAATGCCACCCTCAGAGGTGATCTTAAACAGGCCAATATCACCGGTACGGTTTGCGTGCGTCCCGCCACACAGCTCGATGGAGAAGTCACCCATGGTCAGTACGCGTACTTTGTCGTCGTACTTTTCGCCAAACAGGGCCATCGCCCCTTTTTGTTTGGCCGCATCGATATCCATCACATCAGTTTGCACGCTGTGGTTGGCGCGGATTTGCTCATTGACGATTCGCTCAACCGCTTTTAATTCGTCGTGACTGACCGCTTCTAGGTGCGAGAAGTCAAAACGCAATCCGTCTGGGCGCACCAACGAGCCTTTCTGTGCCACATGCTCACCTAAGACTTGACGCAGGGCTGCGTGAAGTAAGTGAGTGGCAGAGTGATTAAGTGCAATGGCTTGACGACGCGCGGCATCAACCTGCGCCTTCGCAGTGCTACCGACAAGCAGTTGCCCTTCTACTAAACTGCCGTAGTGCGCAATGGCCTGACCGACTTTTTGCGTATCTGTCACTGCAAAGCGGCCTTGCTCGGTAATCAGCACACCTGCGTCACCACATTGACCACCCGCTTCGGCATAGAAAGGGGTATGGTCGAGAATCACAACCGCGTGATCACCCGATGCGAGCGTCTCAACAGAGGCACCATCGACAAAAATCTCGGTAATGCTTCCTTCGCCCTCTGTGCCGGTGTAACCGCAGAAGTCTGAACCATGATCCACTTTGATGGCTTGGTTGTAATCAGTACCGAACTGACCCGCTTCGCGCGCACGTTGACGCTGTGCTTCCATCGCCGCTTCAAACCCGTCTTCATCGATGCGATAGCCGCGCTCACGGGCAACATCGTTGGTTAAATCAGCCGGGAAGCCATAGGTATCGTAAAGCTTGAAGACGGTTTCGCCGTCCAGCACATCGCCTTGCACTTTATCCAAGGCTTCTTCCAGCATGACCATGCCACGCTCAAGAGTGCGACCGAAGTTTTCTTCTTCGATTTTAAGCACTTTTTCGACCATGGTTTGCTGCTCACGCAGCGCGTCGCCAGCCGTGCCCATAATCGCCGCCAAAGGACCAACGAGCTTGTAGAAAAAGGCACCTTTCGCACCCAGTTTATTGCCATGGCGCACCGCACGACGAATGATACGACGTAGCACGTAGCCGCGGCCTTCATTGGATGGCATCACGCCATCAACAATCAGGTACGCGCACGAACGGATGTGGTCTGCCACCACACGCAGCGATTGGTTACCCAAATCGTCGACGCCAATGTTTTCAGCCACTTGCTTGATCAGTTGCTGGAACACGTCAATTTCGTAGTTGGAATGAACGTTTTGCTTGATGGCTGCAATACGCTCGATCCCCATGCCGGTATCAACCGATGGCTTCGGCAAGTTTTCCATGGTGCCGTCAGCTTGACGGTTAAACTGCATGAAAACGATATTCCAGATCTCGATAAAACGGTCACCGTCTTCTTCTGGAGATCCTGGAGGTCCACCCCAAATATGGTCACCATGGTCGTAGAAAATTTCAGAGCATGGGCCGCAGGGTCCAGTGTCACCCATTTGCCAGAAGTTATCTGACTCGTAAGGCTTACCGCCCTCTTTATCACCAATGCGCACGATACGATCAGCCGGTACACCGATAGTGTTGTGCCAGATATCGAAAGCTTCATCGTCGGTTTTATAAACTGTGACTAGTAGCTTTTCAGTCGGCAGGCCAATCGTTTCGGTCAGAAATTCCCACGCGTACTGAATCGCGTCTTGCTTGAAGTAATCGCCGAAGCTGAAATTACCTAGCATTTCAAAGAAGGTGTGGTGACGTGCTGTGAAGCCGACATTTTCTAAGTCGTTGTGCTTACCGCCCGCTCGTACACAACGCTGCGCGGAAGTGGCGCGTGAGTAGTCACGTTTTTCGATCCCTAAAAAGGTATCTTTAAACTGGTTCATACCTGCGTTGGTGAACAAAAGCGTTGGATCATTGGCAGGCACGAGCGATGAGCTGGGCACAATCTGATGCCCTTTGCTTTCAAAGAACTTGAGAAACGCGGTGCGGATCTCATCAGTGCTCATATACATTGGCTAATCCTGATAATCGAGTGTTGCGTTAGCAACCGGTCGTAGTAATGACGCGATGGTAACATAATTTTATTTGCGCCATTGTAAACAACCGATCGCGTACGGAAAAGAGACAGTGCAGGATTCAGCGATAATTGATGAGGAATTTAGTCGTTGGAGAGCGCGTATTGGATTTGATCGAAGTTAAAGCCCCGCGATTGCAAAAAGCGCATCCGCTTGGCTTTGAGTTTTTGATCCGCGGGTGGGATCACGCCGTCAATATCAGCATATTTGCGCTGTGCGGTTTCTTTTGCCAAGGCAAACCAATCAATCTCAGCTGCTTGCTCTGCTTGAGAAAGTAACTCGCTATCGACCCCTTTACGCTTGGCATCTTGGCAGATGCGCAACCAGCCATGTTGTTTGCTGATCCCTTGGCGTAATAGGCTCGCTGCAAAACGGGCATCATCTAACCAACCCCGCTCTAAGCAAGTTGCCAAGGTGCTTTCAATCGTTTCGCTATCAAAGTCACGCTGCTCAAGCTTTTGACGCAACTCTTGTACAGAATGATCGCGGCGGGCTAATAAGCCCACCGCAATCTCTTGGCACGATGACGACATTACAAATCGTCTTCTGTTTCTGCCTGCGCGTCAGCTTCTACCACTTCGTTATTCAATGCGGTTTGCAACAGCATTTCACGCAATGTGGTATCGAGCTCTTTCGCAATATGTGGGTTCTCTTTGAGGTACTTACAGGCGTTAGCTTTACCTTGGCCAATTTTATCGCCTTTGTAGCTGTACCACGCACCCGCTTTCTCGACCAGCTTGTGCTTGACCCCGAGATCAATCAGTTCGCCATGCAGGTTAATGCCTTGGCCATAAAGAATTTGGAATTCAGCTTGCTTAAAGGGCGCCGCGACTTTGTTTTTCACCACTTTCACACGGGTGTCGTTACCGACCACTTCGTCGCCTTCTTTGATCGCACCAATACGACGAATATCCAAGCGCACCGACGCATAGAATTTCAGTGCGTTACCACCCGTGGTGGTTTCGGGGTTACCGAACATCACACCAATCTTCATCCGGATTTGGTTGATGAATACCATCAAGGTGTTGCTGTTTTTGATGTTGGCGGTCAATTTACGCATCGCTTGTGACAGCATGCGTGCCTGAAGGCCCATGTGAGAATCACCCATCTCACCTTCAATTTCCGCTTTTGGTGTCAACGCCGCTACCGAGTCAATCACGATCATATCGACAGCACCGGAGCGGGTCAGTGCATCCGCAATTTCTAGCGCTTGCTCACCTGTGTCTGGCTGTGACACCAAAAGGTTATCAATATCGACACCTAACTTACGGGCGTAAACAGGGTCTAGTGCGTGCTCGGCATCGATAAACGCACAGGTTTTGCCCATTTTTTGGGCTTCGGCAATCGCTTGTAGGGTCAGGGTTGTTTTACCCGATGATTCCGGACCATAAATTTCAACAATACGGCCAAATGGCAATCCTCCCGCCCCTAGCGCAATATCCAGAGACAATGAGCCGGTCGATACGGTTTCGATGTCCATGGTGCGGTCATCGCCAAGGCGCATAATAGAGCCTTTACCAAATTGCTTTTCGATTTGTCCAAGCGCAGCGGCAAGCGCCTTTTCTTTGTTATCGTCCATTTCAGTCTCCAAGAAATAAAACTCAATCTATGCGACGAGAAAGCTGTCGTTAATGCGGTCAAGTATACTGTCCATTTATACAGTGTCTAGAGCTGATCAGAAAAAATCTGATGTGTCCCACAACCCAAACACGTCACTGTAGCCGATTTAAAACATGACCAAGTGCGTGCGCAATGGTTTGCTCGCGCACTTGACGGCGGTGGCCATCAAAGTGACAGACTTCGGTCTCGGTTTCATCCTCTCGCCATGCCCACGCAAACCAGACGGTGCCGACTGGTTTTTCTTCACTCCCTCCTGATGGCCCGGCCACGCCGCTAACGGCAATCGCAACATCTGCGTTTGCATGCTCACGCGCGCCCTCAGCCATTGCCGTCACCACAGGTTCACTCACTGCGCCATACTGCTCGAGCGCCATATCAGGTACCTTCACCAAACGCTGCTTCGCGTCATTGCTGTAAGTCACGAAGGCTTGATGGAACCATTGTGAACTACCCGCAACATCCGTCAGGCAATAGGCGATTCCCCCACCCGTGCATGACTCAGCGGTGGTGATGGTCAATTGTGCATCAGCCAGTACATCACCTAGCTGCTTTGCCAGTGAATATAAGTGGTCCACGCGTTTCTCCTTTTTCATGGCACCGAAATCCACATGACGTGGCTTTACCCTGTGCCCCGACATCACGTATTCTAAGCGGCCTTAACGTTCCATTTTGCAGGTCTAGTCGTGACAGTACAAGCGCTCGAAAAACACACGCCCATGATGCAACAGTATCTCAAGTTAAAAGCTCAGCACCCTGAGGAGCTGCTCTTTTACCGTATGGGAGATTTTTACGAACTCTTTTACGACGACGCTAAACGCGCCTCACAATTGCTTGATATCTCTCTGACCAAGCGCGGTAGCTCAAATGGCGAGCCCATCCCAATGGCAGGCGTGCCTTACCATGCGGTAGAAGGATACCTTGCCAAGCTTGTCCAATTGGGCGAACCCGTTGCCATTTGCGAGCAGATTGGCGATCCGGCCACCAGCAAAGGCCCAGTCGAGCGCCAAGTTGTGCGTATTGTCACACCCGGCACCGTCTCTGATGAGGCATTACTGAGCGAACGAGTGGATAATTTAGTGGCCGCCATCATCGCCGATGATACTGGCTTCGGCTTTGCCACCTTAGATATTACGTCCGGCCGTTTTGTGCTGAGTGAGCCACAAACGTTAGAACAAATGCAGGCAGAGCTGCAGCGTACCCAACCGGCCGAACTGCTCTATCCTGAGGATTTTGCCTACCCCGACCTGCTTTCGGTAAGCAAAGGCGCCCGCCGTCGTCCGATTTGGGAGTTTGACCTCGATACGGCCCGTAGCCAGTTGACCGCCCAGTTTGGCACCCGAGACCTTATTGGTTTTGGCGTGGAAGACTGTGCGCGCGGGCTCAGTGCCGCAGGCTGTTTGTTGCAATACGCCAAAGATACCCAGCGCACCGCCCTGCCTCATATTCGGGCGATCATCAAAGAGCAACAAGATAGCGCGGTGGTGCTAGATGCTGCGACACGCCGCAACCTTGAGATCACACAAAACCTTGCTGGCGGCCATGACAATACCTTGGCCGACGTGCTGGATCGTACCACTACCCCGATGGGAAGCCGCTTGCTTAAGCGTTGGCTACATCAACCGCTCCGCGACCGAAGGGTACTCAATCAACGATTGGATGCGATAGAGACATTGCTTGATACTGGGCTTTATGGCGATCTCGCCGCCGAGCTCAAACCCGTTGGCGATATCGAGCGCGTGTTGGCACGCTTGGCGATGCGCTCTGCTCGTCCACGCGATATGGCCCGCCTACGGACTGCGCTTGCACAGCTGCCGGCGATTCAGTCACAGCTCAGTGAATTGAATCACCCCGCGTTTGCACACTATGCCAAAGCAACTCAGCCTATGCCTGAGCTTACAGATTTGCTGACGCGGGCAATTGTCGATAACCCGCCGGTAGTGATCCGTGATGGTGGAGTCATTGCCCCCGGCTATCACGCGGAACTCGATGAATGGCGTGAGCTGTCTGACGGCGCATCGCGCTACCTTGAGGAGCTAGAACAGCGCGAGCGTGACAAGTACGGCATTGATACTTTAAAGGTCGGCTACAACCAAGTGCATGGCTTTTATATCCAGATTAGCCGCGCACAAAGCGATCGCGTCCCTGCGCATTACATTCGCCGTCAAACGCTTAAAAACGCGGAGCGCTATATCATTGCCGAGCTCAAAGAGCATGAAGACAAGGTGCTAAGCTCCAAGTCTACGGCTTTGGCGCTGGAAAAACGGTTGTGGGAAGAGCTGTTTGATTTATTGCTTCCTCACCTTGCTCAATTGCAGGGTGCGGCTGAAGCGTTATCCGCCCTCGATGTGCTGTGTAATCTCGCCGAGCGCGCTGACACGCTTAATTATCACCGCCCTCAGCTCAGTGACCAAGCTGGTGTGGAGATTGAAGCAGGTCGCCATCCGGTCGTCGAACAAGTGATGACAGACCCCTTCATTCCGAACCCTATCTCACTGAGCCCTGAACGGCGTATGCTGATCATTACCGGCCCTAATATGGGGGGTAAGTCGACCTACATGCGTCAAACCGCGCTGATTGCTTTGTTGGCCCATATTGGTGCGTATGTGCCTGCCGACAGTGCCGTCATTGGACCGGTCGATCGCATTTTCACCCGTATTGGTGCGTCTGACGATCTTGCCTCAGGACGCTCCACTTTTATGGTAGAAATGACAGAAACGGCCAATATTTTGCACAATGCAACCGCACATAGTTTAGTCTTGATGGATGAAATTGGCCGTGGCACCAGTACCTATGATGGCTTATCACTGGCATGGGCCAGTGCTGAATGGCTGGCCGAGAAGATTCAAGCTATGACTTTGTTTGCCACTCATTATTTTGAGCTCACAGAACTACCGGGGCAAATGGACGGCTTGGTGAATGTCCACCTGGACGCGGTGGAGCATGGTGATGAGATTGCCTTTATGCACGCCGTACAAGAAGGCGCGGCGAGTAAATCTTACGGGCTAGCGGTGGCAGGATTAGCTGGCGTCCCTAAACCGGTGATCCGCCGAGCCAAGCATAAATTGGCGCAGTTAGAACAAAGTGGCCAACAAAAAGTCACTGGCGACACATCTCACAATCAGGCCGTGCCAACACAGCTCCCTTTGCTTCCTGAACCCAGTGAGCTCGATCAGGCCGTTGATGCGCTCAACCCCGATGAGATGACACCTCGTCAAGCGCTTGATGCACTCTATGCACTCAAAGCCCTCCAACAGTCTCGCTAATCATCCCATAACGCATTAAAAAGGACGGCGCCTTGGCCGTCCTTTTTTGCTTATAGTGATTGGAGCTGTTATTGCTCGACATTAAACAAAGACTCAATACTCAGTCCTTGCTGGGTCAACATGTCGCGTAGGCGACGCAATCCTTCAACTTGAATTTGACGCACGCGCTCACGGGTTAGACCGATTTCTCGCCCCACGTCTTCAAGCGTGGAGGCTTCGTGGCCAAGAAGGCCAAAGCGACGCGCCAACACTTCACGTTGTTTGGGGTTCAGCTCTTGTAGCCATTGCACGATCGACTTTTTCATATCGTCGTCTTGGGTGGTGTGCTCTGGACCATCTTGTTTTTCATCGGCGATGATATCCAGCAGCGCTTTTTCTGAATCCCCACCAATTGGGTTATCCACCGAGCCAATGCGTTCGTTCAAACGCAGCATGCGATTGACGTCTTCAACCGGTTTATCGAGTTGGGCGGCAATGTCTTCGGCAGTCGGTTCATGGTCCAGTTTTTGTGCCAGTTCACGCGCCGTACGCAGGTAGACATTCAGCTCTTTCACCACGTGAATCGGCAAGCGAATGGTACGCGTCTGGTTCATGATGGCACGCTCAATGGTTTGGCGAATCCACCATGTGGCGTAGGTAGAGAATCGGAAGCCTCGCTCTGGATCGAACTTTTCAACGGCGCGAATCAGACCTAAATTGCCTTCTTCGACCAGATCCAATAGCGCAAGACCTCGGTTAGAGTAGCGTCGAGAAATTTTCACCACCAAACGGAGGTTACTCTCGATCATGCGTTTACGTGCCACTTCGTCACCACGTAGGGCACGACGCGCATACAACACTTCTTCCTCGGCGGTCAGCAGGGGTGAAAAACCAATTTCACTCAAGTAGAGTTGTGTGGCATCTAGGGCTTTGGATGTCGCAGCGTGCTGTTGTACAGCCTCTTCAACCTCTTCGGCAACCTCTTCAACTTGCGCATCCAAGGTCTCGAAATCCACGTCTTGATCCAAGCCGTCCAGTTTTTTCGCGGTGTTAGTTTGGCTCATAGCGCCTCCCTTATGGCGTAGCAGCTAAGCAGAGCGCATCTCTGCTTTCACCGGCCCCGTCACACTGGTGGCTTGACGATCTCACGCTTTTGTAGCGCTATCGCTTAGGCAAGTAATGCAACGGATTGACCGATTTTCCTTTGTAGCGAATCTCAAAATGCAACCGAACACTGTTTGTACCTGTACTGCCCATTGAAGCTATTTTCTGCCCCTTTTTGACAGACTGGCCTTCTGAAACCAAGAACCTGTCATTATGTGCATACGCACTCAGGTAATCATCATTGTGTTTCACTATTATTAATTTGCCGTAACCTCGAAGCGCGCTTCCGGCGTATACGACTTTTCCGTCTGCCGCTGCCTGAATGCTTTGTCCTCGTTGTCCAGCAATATCTATGCCTTTATTGCCTCGTTCAGTGCTAGAAAATCGCGACACCATTCGGCCGTTGGTTGGCCACTGCCAGCTTATCTGTTGGTTAGATACGCTCGCCGTCCGCTTGTTGTTAACAGCTTGTTTACTTTTTTGTTTAGTTTGACTGTACCCTGTGGCTGATTGGGCTTCAACTGCTTTTTGTTGCGAAACCGCCGTTTTCGCCTTCTTTTCTTGACCGAATTTACCATTTTCGGTGCTTTTACTAGAAGATACTGCTACCGCCGCAGCTTTTGCAGCTGAACTTGTGGCAGAGGCCACATTTGTTGCCCCTGAGGTGGACTTTGCCACATCAGGACGCTGATACGCAGGCTTCCACAACGCTAAGGTTTGACCCGGATAAATGGTGTAAGGCGGTTGAAGGTTGTTATGTTTGATGATGTCGTCAATATCACGATCGGTGATGTAGGCGATATAGTAGAGCGTATCGCCTTTCTTCACTTCGTAGTAGCTACCGCGGTAGCTACCTCTGTCGACACTGGAGTAGTCAGGCGTCACACTAGATACGGGTGCCGGGCCATGCCAAGCACACCCAGAAAGTATGACTACTGATAAAAGAAAAAACGCGATTTTCATCTGTTTTTAGTTTCTACTCCATAGACAGCGTAGTTAGGCCAGTTCGCCGGCAACAAGGGGCACAAAACGCACCGATTCAATCGTTTCGGTCAGAAACTCTTCGCCCTGTCTTGTCACCTTGATTAGCGTTTGTTGGTGCTCTCCAACGGGAATTAACATCACACCGCCTTCTGTCAATTGTTGGCATAATGCATCTGGAATACGCTCTGCCGCCGCGGTGACGATAATCCCATCATAAGGACCTTTCGCCGGCCAGCCTTGCCAACCATCACCGTGCTTGGTGGCCACATTATAAATGTCGAGCTGCTTGAGGCGTCGCTTGGCGAGCATTTGCAGCTGCTTAATCCGTTCAACGGAATAAACCTGATCCACCAGCTGAGCAAGTATTGCTGTTTGATAGCCAGAGCCGGTTCCTATTTCCAAAATGCGACTGTCGCGTCGCAAATTGAGCAATGTTGTCATCTTAGCCACAATATAAGGTTGTGAGATAGTTTGTCCCCACCCAATCGGTAACGCATTGTTTCCGTATGCTTGGTGAGTCATGGCTTCAGAGACAAACAGATGCCGGGGCACTGCTTGCATTGCATCTAGAACGCTTTGGTTATCAATACCTTGTTGCTGCAAAAATTGAATAAGTGATTGCGCTTGACTCAACGTCTGCTTCCTTTATCACTGAGTATTAATCGAACGAGATAGGCTGGCGCGTTAACTTCGCCAGCCTGTTTTCAGTAGTTATTCCGCTAACCACTGAGAAAACGCTCCGAGCGTGTCGTGAGCGGTAAGATCCACCTGAAGCGGCGTAATAGAAACGTATTGCTCCGCTATGGCGTGAAAATCCGTGCCCGGTCCAGCATCTTGCGTTTTTCCGGGCGCCCCGATCCAGTATATGGGTTTCCCACGCGGATCGCCTTGTTTTATCACGTCTTCGGCATGGTGACGGGCACCAAGACGGGTCACCTTCCATCCTTTTAACGCTTCAATCGCCACATCCGGCACATTGATATTAATCAGACGGTGACTGGGGGCGGCATGGCGCTGGTTTTTAGCCAAAAACTGCTTAATCACATGGGCGGCGGTGTCAAAATGCTGATGACCACATAGTGAAACCGCGATCGCAGGGGCACCGAGAAAGAACCCTTCCGTGGCCGCGGCAACGGTGCCGGAGTAAAGCACATCATCGCCCAAGTTTGCACCGTGGTTAATGCCGGTGATCACGAAGTCAGGTTGCCACGGAACCAATTGGTTCAACGCTAAATGGACCGAGTCAGTGGGTGTACCTTGCACCGCAAAACGCCCAGGACCGAGTTCACGAACCCGCAGCGGATTCTCAAGCGTTAATGAGTTCGACGCGCCCGAACAATTTCGATCCGGCGCAGCGACCACCACCTCGGCAATCTCACTCAGAGCGTGAGTGAGCGTTTGGATCCCTTGCGCGTGGTAGCCATCGTCATTACTGATCAGTATGCGCATCCTGCTCTCCTTGTTCTTGTGGGCTAATCAGCTCGCGCATCACTGTGGTGGCGAAAGCGCCGGCAGGCAGAGAAAAACGCACACACAAGCTGTCTGCATCCAGCTCCCACGTCATATTTTTCGGCAACAAGCGGATCTCTCGGCGGTCATGGCGCATGCGGTTATTGCGGATCACGGCGAGCAGATCCGGCTCTTTATCGAGAACCGCCTGCTCAAACTGCTGCGCACTGTCTGTGGTGGGAAGTGCGTTGTCACCGGTCAGAGGGGCGGTAATACGCATCCCTTCAACGCCGGCTTGGTTGCAGGCGACGAGTTGGTCGGCATCGTCAACGCACAGATCACCCGCCAGTGTTTGGCTAAAACAGCCTGCCTCGAGGCGTGCTGAAACCACGTGATTAAACAGCAATGAACGCGCCGCAGAGAGGTAAAAACTGCGCTTACTTTTATCTTTCACTTTGCGCTCACCGCGTCCCCATGCTCGCGCTGCGTCAAGGTTGTTCCCTTCTCGGCCGAACCGCTGCTCACCAAAGTAATTAGGGACGCCTTGGGTTGCAATGGCCTCTAAGCGCGGCACCAATGCACTCGGATTGGCTAGAGCGCGGATCTGCAGCACAAAATCATTCCCGATAAGATCACCCGGCCGCAGTTTTTGATGGTGGCGAGCGGTCGCTTCAATGCTCAGTACGCCAGGATGCGTGGCGACAAACTCGTTTAAATCAGGATCGGCTTTGCCCGGTAATTGTACGCTGAACCACTGCTCGGTCACCGCGTGCCTATCTTTCAGGCCCGCCCAACTCACTTGTCGTGATGACACACCGCATGCTTTAGCCAGCTCATTGGCCACATAGCGCGTATTCTCGCCACGCTTTTTGATTCGCACTAGAAAGTGTTCACCGGCTCCCGACGGGGTAAAACCGAGGGTTTCCGAGACGTAAAAGTCGTCTGGCGAGTGTTTGATTTGGCCGGATTGAGTCGGCTGGCCATGCATATAAGCCAGGGGAGCAAGTACGTCTGTCATAGCGTCTCTTTTGTTAGTAGCACAACGGCTTCACAAGCAATGCCCTCTTTACGCCCGGTAAAACCGAGTCGCTCTGAGGTGGTTGCTTTTACATTAATGGCATCGATGGGGGCCTTTAGATCGTCAGCAATCGCCGCACACATGGCGGGAATATGCGGGCCCATCTTTGGCGCTTGGGCGATGATAGTGATATCTGCATTACCCAAACGATAACCTTTTTCTTGTACTTTGCGGTAAACGTCGCGCAGCAACATACGACTGTCCGCGCCTTTCCACTCATCACTGGTATCTGGGAAATGCTGGCCAATGTCACCGGCCGCAATCGCGCCCAACAATGCATCACACAGGGCGTGAAGTGCCACATCACCGTCCGAGTGCGCAAGCAACCCTTGTTCATAAGGCACAGCAACACCACCAATGATCACCGGGCCATCACCACCAAATTTGTGTACATCAAACCCATGTCCAATTCGCATCATGATTTGCCTTCTTGTTGCGATAAGTAAAACTCGGCCAGCACCCTATCTTCAGGATGCGTCACTTTAATATTACTGGCACTGGCAGGAACTAATAGCGGGTGGCCACCCGCCGCCTCAATCGCCGACGCGTCATCAGTCACCTGATCACCTGCGCTTGCCAATGCCACTTTTAAGTGCAGGGTGGGAAACATTTGTGGCGTCAAGGCATGCCACAGTGCCTGTCTGTCGACAGTCTGTGCAATACAGCCATCCGGCTGTGCCCGCTTCATAGTGTCGCGAACCGGAGCAGCTAAGATCGCGCCGTCAGAATGGCTTTGGGCTGCGTGAATCAAGGCATCAATGTCTTTGTGAGTGACGCAGGGGCGTGCTGCATCATGCACCATCACCCAACGGGTCTGTACTGCCTCAAGCCCTGCCTGTACCGATTGCGCCCGCGTCGCACCGCCTGTGACGACGGTAATATCCGGATTGTCGCCCAGTCCGGTCTCAGCGAAATAGCCATCGTTCTCACCGATCGCGATAATCACGCGGTCAATCGCAACATGACTCAGCAAGCGTTCAACGGTGTGGGTGATTAACGGCTTACCTGAAAGGTGTAAATACTGCTTTGGACAGTCTGCCTGCATGCGACTGCCTACGCCAGCGGCGAGCACCACCGCTGTAATTCCTGATTGCAAAGAGGCTTTTTCTACCACGCGTTTTCTCTTTGATTAGTCCGCGATCGTGCGGATGATGGGTTATCGCGTTGCGTCGACTAAACGAAAAAAGGTTTCGTCAGGTTTAATCATGCCCAACTCATTACG
This sequence comes from Salinivibrio sp. SS2, assembly GCF_001722075.1. Lineage (NCBI taxonomy): Bacteria > Pseudomonadati > Pseudomonadota > Gammaproteobacteria > Vibrionales > Vibrionaceae > Salinivibrio > Salinivibrio sp. SS2. Next base: position 14,213 of record NZ_MEBP01000136.1, read on the forward strand.
GGCGCGCTCTTCAATCGCTTCTTGTCCACGTTTGAGATCCGCGATTTCGGCATACATTTGTTGGTTGCGCTTCACCAGCTTTTGGTTCGCTTGTTGTTGCACCACGACGTTTGCCTGAGTGTGCCAATAATCCATAACGCCATTCTTGCCCAGCCACAATTCATATTGCAGCCACGCCAGAGTGATAAATAGCGCAACAGATAGCAGTCTCATGGTTTCACTCCTTAGGTGTTCAGTGGGCCAGCAACGTCAATTATGCTAACCGCATAGGCTAGCGGATCAGACCGCCGGTGTCATGGTTTTCTGTTTATCTGGCGCGTGAAGATGCGCTCAAACGCACCTCTTATCCATTCATACGCCCTTGAATACATCGAGTAGGGTGAG
>NZ_MEBP01000137.1:0-1563 GCF_001722075.1 Salinivibrio sp. SS2
GCACTTCAGACTGCTGACAAAGGTCTAGCTTTCGAGCTAGACCTTTGATCTAATAGGAGTGTCGCAATAGGGATGCTCCGGTATGCTTCAAGAACCTTCTCCACACCAATATGAACTTGAAATGGTGACGATGGAACAACTTGTTCCCAAAGACCATCTTGTTCGTAAAATCGACCGCGCCATCGACTTCGAGTTTATTCGAGATGAAGTCGCTCACCTTTATTGCAAAGATAATGGCCGTCCACCCGTTGACCCCGTTCGCTTATTTAAAATCATCCTGCTTGGCTATCTCTTCGGCATCAAAAGCGAGCGCCAGCTTGTTAAAGAAATTGAAGTCAACGTTGCTTATCGTTGGTTCTTGCGTATGTCGCTGACAGAGAAGGTCATCCATGCGTCCACGCTGAGCCAAAATCGTATTCGTCGCTTTAATGGCACGAATGTCTTCGAACGCATATTCAACCATATTGTGGTTCAAGCCATGGAGAAGGGCTTAGTCGCAGGGCAAGAGCTGTATACCGATAGCACACACCTTAAAGCCAGTGCGAACAAAAATAAGCATGTGAATAAACTGCGCCCGGTGAGCGCCGGCGCTTACCTAGAGATGTTGGATGAAGACATCGCCTGTGACCGCAAAGCAGAAGGAAAAAAGCCGTTCAAGGACGCGCCATTAAAAACGGACGTCAAAAACACAAAAGTGAGTACGACTGACCCTGAAAGTGGTTTTATGACCAGAGATAATAAGCCCCAAGGCTTCTTCTATCTTGACCATAGGACCGTTGATGGTAAGCACGGTATCATCGTCGATACGTATACAACCCCAGGGAATGTCAACGACTCACAACCGTATATCCGTCGCCTTGACCACACACTCACGCAATTTAACCTCAATCCTATTGCCGTGGGCATCGATGCTGGCTACTTCACGGCACCGGTTGCCGAATCCTTAGAGCGTCGCAGCATTCTTGGCGTATTCGGCTATCGTCGCCCTTCTCGAACGAAAAATACGTTCAAGAAAAAACACTTCACATACGATAAGAAAACCGACACATATCGCTGCCCCAAAGGGCAAACGCTTATCTATAAAACAACCACAAGAGCCGGCTATCGTACTTATCACTCAGACCCAAAGCAGTGTGCGTTCTGTCCGGTTAGAAACGACTGTACGCAAAGTAAGACCATGCAAAAAATCATCACGCGTCATCTTTACACTGATGCAGTCGAGCGTGCCAATGAAATGCGACTGTCTCGTTATGGCAAAAAGATATACAAGCGACGAAGTGAGACTGTGGAGCGAAGCTTCGCCGACGCTAAGCAGCATCATGGACATCGCTACGCACGCTTCCGAGGGCTTGCAAATGTGCAAATGCAATGCTGGCTGGCGGCGGCTGCTCAAAACATCAAGAAGATAGCGTTAGTGGTGAGCTATCTAAGAAAATGTGGCTTTAACATGGCGGATATAAGGCAAATACTGGCTTCTATCCGCCAATTTAGGCGTTGGTCGGTAATGACCACTCAACAACAAAAAAATCGCGATCGCGACCTACGGCATATAAAAACAACAAA
>NZ_MEBP01000138.1:0-1333 GCF_001722075.1 Salinivibrio sp. SS2
GGCTCTTCATCGTTCATGGTGGAAAGTCATATCAAGCCCCCCAAAATAGAACAGTATCGCTGTCTTGAACCGTTGTTTGTTTCTAAAGCCTTTGGCTCTAAGCTTCATATATTGGATTTTGGCATTTATAGCCTCCGCCAAGCCATTCGATGCCTTAAGCCGCATTGCATTAAGGATTGCTGGTAAGTGCTTTTTCACTGTCGCTGCTGCTGTCATCAATGGTTTAATTCCACTTGCTTTAACTAAAGCAAGCCACTCTAGCCATTGATTCCTTGCGCTTCTGATCGAACTTCCGTACCAGATTATTCTTGCTTGCTCTTTGAGCAACCAGCTAAGGCTTGTATCTATCATGAGTTTGGCCAATCTGTTTATACGCTCTCTCAGGCGACCGGTGAGGTTTCTATTTCTTTTGAGCCAGCCATAACGCGTTCTGTAGCACTCTCGTTTAAGGTATGGCGGTAGACGGTTAACCTCTTGCTTGCGAACATCGTCAACAGCTTTGGTGAGCACTTTTGCTACGTGGAAATGATCAACTGCAATCAGGCGTTTAGATCGTGAGCCAAAGAAGGACTCGGTTGCATTCATAAAAGCTTGGCTCATATCCATCGAGACTGAGCGGACCTGTTGTTTAGCGATGTTAGGCAGCACTCGATAGCAGTTTGCTAAGCTTTGTTCACTTTTACCGTCGGCAACAGCGAGAACTTGGCCCGTTCGGCTCGACATCACAGTGACATAATCATGCCCTCGGCAAAAGGCAGTTTCGTCTACCAACAGATCTTCTACCTTATTTAAATTTCTCCGGGCGAGCCCTCGTGAAACAGCCCTTTTCATTATCCGATCAATGGCTCCCCAACTCAGTCGAAAGGCTTTAGATACAGAGTGAAGAGAAGTGAACTGAAGTGTTTCAATAATCTTTGTCTCGAAGAGTTCGGTATAGCGACTACTAGGAGATGCCCAAGGAACAGAAATGGTCTGAACCCCGTGCTTTGGACAGTCAGCACGTGGAACTTGGGCCTCAAGATATGTTTCGTATTGGCATGTATCCAAATGACGCCATATCCGCTTTCGAGAGTCATGCTTTCTTACCACTTTCGAGCATGTTGGACAAGCAACGCCTGAAGGACTTTCGTACATGATGGTCACGGTAATACGCTGGCTCTTTTTATCCACCTGGACAGAGTCGACAGTCCATGGCGGAGTCAGTCCAAGGATCGCTTGATAGAGTGCTGTATCTTTCATCTGATTCAGGGCTCAAGTGCAGAGTGTTTCCTCATTGTCCAATTAATCGGAAAACTTGAAAAGAAACACTTTCCACCACATCCGGTGAAGAGCC
>NZ_MEBP01000139.1:0-15526 GCF_001722075.1 Salinivibrio sp. SS2
CCGTGTCTCAGTCCCAGTGTGGCTGATCATCCTCTCAAACCAGCTAAGGATCGTCGCCTTGGTAAGCCGTTACCTTACCAACTAGCTAATCCTAACTGGGCCCATCCCGACGCGATAGCTTACATGTAGAGGCCACCTTTGGTCCGTAGACATTATGCGGTATTAGCCGTCGTTTCCAACGGTTATCCCCCTCGTCAGGGCAGGTTCCCAGCCGTTACTCACCCGTCCGCCGCTCGACGTCCAGTAAATCCACCGAAGCTTCAATACTGCCGTTTCCGCTCGACTTGCATGTGTTAGGCCTGCCGCCAGCGTTCAATCTGAGCCATGATCAAACTCTTCAATTAAAGTTTTTTCGAAACCGAAGTTTCAGCTCAATGAATACTGATTACTGCTTATCTCCGAAGAGAAAAACGAATTGACTGTGCCGAACAACTGTAAAAGTTGTCGTTTGGTCACTCAGTTCATCGAATAAATCTTTTTGTCTATTCTCAACGAGTGCCCACACAGATTGCATAGGTCAAATTGTTAAAGAGCGTCGCTCAATCTTGAGCGGGAGTGGCATTTTACGCCACCGAGGCAGTGAGTCAAGCTTTTTGTTTACTTGGCTTTGCTGCCGTTTGTTAGCGCGGTTTGCCGTGCCAACGAGGAGCGCATTATAGAGAGGTATTTTTATGACGCAAGGGGTTTTTAAAGAAAAAATACCGACCGAACAAAAAACACACAAAAGGGTGCATTAAAGGGGCTGGGTTTAACCATGGCGATGGATAGAAGCGGTAAAATAAAAGGTTAACGACTGGGAAATCCCTCGGCTATCTTTCCAACTTACAATGACTTCCAACTGTTTAGCATAAGGGCCTGTCTCCCCCATTAAGGTTTTTGTGGTTTTCGCTTCTAGTTGGTAAGGCGTCTCTTTGGTTTCAATCAAGCACCCGGCAATATTTGAAAGCCCAATCATTTCTCCATTGTTTGCTGAGCATGGTGTATCAGTGTTGATGCGCTGCCAAAGGGCGAGTTGATCACTGGCAATATGCATGGCTCCTTCGGCTAGCCGAGCATTATATTGCCGAGCTTCAATCTCTGCGGTGAGGCTATACAGCCCTAACCCCGTGACAGAGACCAGCACCAGCGCGATCATTATCTCTAAAAATGAAAAGCCAGATTGAGACTTCATCGCCTTTACCCTCCACTGGGTGGTATTAGGTTGTAATAGCTATTGGGTAAGGGCCTTAACTGCCCGAGCCCCTGAAAACTAGCATGCTTGTTGTCATCGTCATACTTGGCAACTAACGAGCTATTAATGACGGCATTGCCATCGGGCACATCGATGATAAATGCACCCTCAGTTATAAAACTGCCATCAAACCAAAATGGGACGCGGCTTGCCTCATCAAACGTGTTGATATTTCCAGTAATAATTTGACAGAGTATTTGAGTATTTGTAGTGGCGGGATAAGAGCAGGAGGCCGAACTTCCTTTCTCAGTCATCCCCCACTGTTTTGCAAATTCATTGGCCTGAATAGTGGGATTAAACTGATACACTGCGCCGTTAAAGGGATCGATCGTACCACGAAGTGCCATAATACCATCTTGTACAACCAACAACACGGGTGGGACGTGTGGGCCACTCGGCAAATTCTCTTCTCCTCCACGACTTAAGTCACAAGGCCCATCAATCCAGACTTTCACGTTAGGTTGTCCGCTCCCCTGTTCCATCGCATTGTAGACCGATTCATAACATTTCGATGCATCGCCATGCGTGTCAACGATGGTTCCGCCTTTTTCCTCAAACTGCTGTTTGGCAAGCCGCCACTGTGAACGCGGGACACCAAAAAAGTCTTGGAAAAGATCCATGTCCTTCACATTGGTTTGTACATCTTTTTTGAGCAGCTTCCTTGTCTCATCGCGGCTATCAGCAACTTCGCCATAATGGACCTCAGTTCTATAGTCTTTTGCACATCCTTTGCCCACTTCTAAGTGGACGGTAAATGTGTTTTCGCTTTCGTGATTACTCTTATCTTTTTCACTTGGCTTTTTTGGGCTTATCGTTACATCACCACCGGCAATAATGGACTGACATTCATAGCTATCATCGTCACGTTTTTTGCCCTTCGCCGGCCGCCAGTCATGAGATCCATAAAATAACGCCGAACCAGACGTGACAAATGCCGCCGCGCGACCGCCTCCCGCGCCTTGCAATGTGACTCCAACCTCCTGCTGATGTGAGTGACTACTTAGCCGCCACAACGAGGGATTGTTTGGCCAAGGCGCTAGCTCTAATCGACTTCCAGCCACACCTTGGCACTCTGATAATTGAGTCAGCCCTTCGGCCGCCTCACCGGATGAGAGATCGAGACCCTCTTGATAGATTTTTGCCACCGCACAATCTAACCCCGCCCAAGCCCGAGAGAGGTACTCTTGCGTTTTAATTCGTGCCTGCGCTTGCTGGATATCATTGATCGCACGCCGACTCACGCCAAACACTATCAACAGAGCAATCAAAGCAATACTGGCCACCACAACGAGCGTTGCAATACCGGTCTGTGTCTTTCTCATAACTGCCTCATTGTGTTACGTAAAACTAGGGTTCGAGATAAGCTTTCTTGCGTGTGTGGGGCCTCTTTTAACGCGGCAGATAAGGTGATGGTTAGGGCCGTGACGGTGCGATGGTTGGACGTGATCACCTCTTTGCGCTCAAAAGTCAGGTTATCAATCACAATGTTGCGTGAAGAGATATCTCGCCAGTAACCGGACTGACACGTCCAGTTGGATGTATCGTCGTGGTTCTCGTAGATTTCTACAGCCTGATTATCAGCATCAAACCGAAAGCCTTTGACATCATCTTTTCCTGCATCCAACTGAGGAACGACGCCCGTCTGTTGGTAGGCAAACCGAATGCATTGCCCCTGATTGTTGCTGCCAGTGTCGTCAATCAAAATCAGATGCTTATCTACTTGGAACGCTGCTGTCTCACCACACTGATAACACAATCCGGCTCGACGAATATCGGCCTCCATCATGGTCAGTAAGCGGCTTAGCTCAAGGGACAAGTTAGTCTTCGCATCAAGACGGGTTTGAGTCACACTGGCAGACGTCATCATCGACAATGCCGCCAACATGACCATCAGGCTAACCGATAAACCGATCAGCAGTTCGAGTAAACCATACCCCCACTGATTAACTACTCGCATCGTTTTCACCCTCAGTGCGGCAAGTCGTGTTGTCTTTATTTTTGCAATGGCTAAAACCAAGGTACTGACGGATTTGCACGATATAGTCTGGCTGTTGGCTCTTTGCGGTGCTTAATCCCAGTGTGAGGTTGAGGTTTGGCCGCTGGGTGCGAAAGTCAATCGTGAATAAATCGCCGTCAGGTTGTACTTGCCACTCTTCTTTAACTTTCTGTTTTAGCGTGACCTGTTTATCTAACCTCACCATCAAGGCTTGGGTTTGGTGACAGTCGAGAGACGTTGGCTGTCGGCCTGCTGATGTTCGGGCTGTGGACACTGGCTCTGCTTTGGCAACAATGCAATCCACCCCATCCTCACTCACGAAACTGACAACATACGGACGACTTTCTTTAACGGCTCGGCTTTGAGCCAATTGAAACAAACTGGTGAGTGCCGCACTGTCATTGGCAATTAACGTCGCTTGGCGCGCTTTTTGAAAGTTGGGAAACGCAATGCTGCAAGTGATCGCCAGCACAGCAAGCGCGATTAGTGACTCAATTAAAGTAAAGCCATGAGAAAGCCGCTTCAGATGAGGGATAAAACGCATACTGCCTCCCAAGTTAATCGCCCACCGATTGATGATGAGAGTACCACTGCCCTAGGCTGGATGACGTTTTAGTGACAGAGTCTTCGAGAGGCTAACAAAAATGAGCTTTAACAGTATCTCACGCTTACAAAAAGGCGTGACATTAGTCGAGTTACTGTTTGGGGTAGCCATTATTGCTACGTTGGTAGGCATCGCGTTACCCGCCTATTCTCATTACAAACAGCAACAAGAAAGGCAACATGCAAAGCGTAATCTGGTTCAGCTGCAAGGGTGGATAGAAGATCATTTTATTACCCATCAATCCTTTCCTAACTCCAGCGACCAAACTGAGTTAAAAGATAAGCTGTGCGAAAACTGTCAGCTATCTGAACGCTACAACTTTGCAGTCCATGGGCAAACAAAAAGCTATTATGTCACTGCTACGCCACGTCAGGAAAGCGCGCAAAACAACGACCCCTGTGGGGTATTGACCTTATACCCGAGCGGGCTAATTGCCGCGCAATCAAACCATAAAGATTGTCCGCTTCCCCATATACAGCGGTCGACGAAAGGATAAAAAAATAGCCAGCGCGAGGCTGGCTATTCATTATCTTAGTGTTCTTTGGACACGTGGCACTTTTTACCCGGTAAGGTCATCGAAGAATTTCTTCACGCCATCGAAAAAGCCTTCTGATTTTGGCTTATGCTTTTTCGCTTCGCTTCCACTGAATGACTCTTCAAGCTCTTGTAAAAGCTCTTTTTGGCGGCTGCTCAATTTGACAGGGGTTTCCACCACCAGCTTACAAATAAGATCGCCCATACCACCGCCACGTACGGATTGTACGCCTTTACCGCGCATCCGGAACATGCGTCCCGTTTGCGTTTCGGCCGGCACTTTCAAGCTCACACGGCCATCCAACGTCGGGACTTCAACTTCGCCACCGAGTGCGGCCATTGTGAAGCTAACCGGTACTTCGCAGTACAGGTTATTGCCATCACGGGTAAAAATATGGTGCTCACGAATGTGTACTTGTACGTACAAATCACCCGCTGGGGCACCGTTTTCTCCGGCTTCACCTTCACCTGATAGGCGAATACGATCCCCAGTATCGACGCCAGCTGGAATTTTCACATTCAGGTGTTTGGTCTTTTTCACACGACCTTGACCATGACAGCTGTTACAAGGGTCTTTAATAATGGAGCCGCTACCATGACAGGTTGGACAGGTTTGCTGCACGGCAAAGAAACCTTGGCGCATTTGCACCTGACCAATACCATTACAGGTACCACAGGTTTGCTTTTGCGAGCCAGGTTTGGCGCCGCTGCCATGACACGTATCACAGCCTACATAGGTCGGGACTTCGATCTCTTTGCTGACGCCACGGACCGCCTCTTCAAGCGTTAGCTCCATGTTATAGCGCAGATCGGCACCACGTTGCGCGCGTTGCTGACCACCGCGACGCCCTCCGCCGAATATATCGCCGAATACGTCACCAAAAATATCGCTAAAGTCAGCGCCACCGCCGAAACCACCGCCGCCGAAGCCGCCGCCACCCATACCGCCTTGTTCAAAGGCTGCGTGGCCATATTGATCATAGGCAGCGCGTTTTTGTGGGTCGGTCAGCACTTCGTACGCCAGCTTAATTTCTTTGAACTGGTCAGCGGCATCTTCGCCTTTATTACGGTCTGGGTGATATTTCATCGCCAGCCGCTTATAGGCTTTTTTAATATCGCGCTCGCCCGCATCGCGGCTTAGACCGAGCACTTCATATAAATCTCTTTTTGACATGGTCTGACTGCACCTGTTTACGTCAACAAAACAAAGACGTTCAAATCACGGTTTGATAAAACGACGGGCGAAGGAGATTGCTCCCCTACGCCCGTGCTTACTAACGACAGCGCTTTCGCTTATTTCTTGTCGTCGTCTTTGACTTCTTCAAACTCAGCGTCAACGACGTCATCGTCTTGTTTCGCTGAATCTGCACCGGCGTCTTGTTGCGCCTGCTCAGCTTGTGCTTGCTGCTGAGCAATTTCCATCAGTTTTGATGAAGCCGCGACCAGTGCTTGTACTTTCGCATCGATGGCTTCTTTATCTTCGCCATTGCGCGCAGTTTCAAGCTCAGAGATCGCTGTTTCGATCTTCTCTTTGTCTTCTGCTGGCAGTTTTTCGCCGGCTTCTTCAACTTGCTTACGGGTGCCGTGAACCAGCTGATCCGCTTGGTTACGTGCAGTTGCGAGCTCTTCGAACTTCTTGTCCGCTTCTTTGTTCGCTTCTGCTTCTTGAACCATCTTCTCAACTTCTTCGTCACTCAAGCCGCCAGACGCTTGGATGGTGATTTTCTGCTCTTGACCCGTTTGCTTGTCCTTCGCAGACACGTTCAAGATACCATCAGCATCAAGATCGAAGGTCACTTCGATTTGTGGCACACCACGTGGCGCAGGCTGAATGCCTTCTAGGTTAAACTGACCCAGTGATTTGTTATGCATGGCTTGCTTACGCTCACCTTGAATCACGTGGATAGTTACCGCGCTTTGGTTGTCTTCCGCCGTCGAGAACACTTGGTTCGCTTTAGTTGGGATCGTGGTGTTCTTCTCGATGAGCTTGGTCATCACACCGCCCATGGTTTCAATACCCAGTGACAGAGGCGTTACGTCAAGGAGTAGCACGTCTTTTACGTCACCTGACAGTACACCACCTTGCACTGCCGCACCAACGGCAACCGCTTCATCAGGGTTCACGTCTTTACGTGGGTCTTTACCAAAGTACTCAGCAACTTTCGCCTGTACCATTGGCATACGGGTTTGACCACCCACCAAGATAACATCAGTGATTTCGTCAACAGACAGCTCGGCGTCTGCCAGAGCAACTTTCATTGGCTCAAGAGAACGTTGAACCAAATCTTCAACCAAAGACTCAAGCTTGGCGCGCGTTACCTTGATGTTCATGTGCTTAGGACCAGTAGCATCCGCAGTCACATAAGGCAGGTTAACGTCAGTTTGCTGTGCAGAAGAGAGCTCGATTTTCGCTTTTTCTGCCGCTTCTTTCAGACGCTGCATCGCCAATGGGTCTTGACGCAAGTCGATGCCTTGCTCTTTCTTAAACTCGTCGACCAAGTAAGTGATCAGACGGTTATCAAAGTCTTCACCACCTAGGTGCGTGTCACCGTTAGTCGCCAGTACTTCGAACGTTTGCTCGCCATCTACTTCATCGATTTCGATGATAGAGATATCGAAGGTACCACCACCCAAGTCATAAACTGCAATAGTGCGATCGCCGCCTTTCTTGTCTAGACCATAGGCCAGTGCGGCTGCAGTTGGCTCGTTGATGATACGCTTAACTTCTAGACCTGCGATACGACCGGCATCCTTAGTTGCTTGACGCTGAGAGTCGTTAAAGTAAGCAGGTACTGTGATAACCGCGCCAGTCACTTCCTCACCGAGGAAGTCTTCAGCGGTTTTCTTCATTTTCTTCAGAACCTCAGCAGAGACCTGAGGTGCAGCCATTTTCTGGCCTTTCGCCTCAACCCACGCATCGCCATTGTCAGCTTTGACAATTTTGTATGGCATGATGCTGATGTCGCGCTGTACTTCTTCGTCTTCAAAACGACGACCGATCAAACGTTTGATCGCGAACAGGGTGTTTTCTGGGTTTGTCACCGCCTGACGCTTTGCAGGTTGACCGACTAGCGTTTCACCGTCTTGTGTATAAGCGATGATTGAAGGTGTTGTACGATCACCCTCTGCGTTTTCAATCACGCGTGCTTTTTCACCGTCTAGTACAGCGACACATGAGTTGGTTGTACCCAAGTCAATACCAATGATTTTACCCATCTGGTGCTCTCCGAAATTCGTTCTGTGGCTTTATTGCGTTACACCCTATGTGGGGGTAACCGTGAGAGGTTCAACCCCTCACTGCAAATTTTTATTTAACGCTGCAATCTAAATAAGGGCAGCATGCTTGTTTTCAAGGCCTGCGATAAAAAAAACCGCATTTTTTAGGCCTTTTATATCGAGTGGCTGACAAAAAGGCCTGTATTTATTGACGTTTTCGACGTCAGACCTTGTTACGCTTTTTCGTCAACGTTGCCTTGTGGTGCTTTAGATACCATCACCATCGCTGGGCGCACGACGCGACCATTTAGCTCGTAACCTTTTTGCATCACCATCATCACGGTGTTTGGCTCGTGCTCAGCGCTTTCTTGGATTGACATCGCTTGGTGCAGTTCAGGATTGAATGGCTGACCTTGCGGATCAATCGCGTTTAGGCCGAACTTTTCAACCGTATCAGTCATGGTTTTTAGAGTAAGCTCCACCCCTTCAACCATAGGCTTGATGGCTTCGTTTTCTTTATCCGCCATCTCGACAGCACGCTCCATGTTATCAATCACGGGCAACAGCTCACCGGCAAACTTCTCGAGCGCGAATTTACGCGCTTTATCGATTTCTTGCTCGGTGCGACGGCGCATATTGTCGACATCCGCACGGGCACGCAGCACGCTGTCTTGCTGCTCTTTCACTTTCGCTTCACTGGCTTCAAGTGCGGCTTCAAGCTCGGTAATACGTGCAATCATGGCCTCGGTCTCGGCGTCTTCGATATCCGCCGCGTTACCGCTCACTTGTTGCTCAGTGGCCTGCTCTGCGTTTTTGGCTTCAGCAGCTTGCGCTTGTTTTACGGCTTCCTGCTCTTGCTTCACTTTCTGTTCTTCGCTCATGATCACTCCGACACAAATGGCATTGCCCAGCACGCCACTGGGACTATTCAACTTGATTGACGGGGTTATTATGGGGATGAATATTCACGATTCAACCATCAGGCCAACCCAAATCACGACAATCGCGATTTTGCCGCGTTATACTGGGCACAAATAGACACAGGATCTGCATTATGTCGACACCTTTTACACGCATTGCGCTTATCGGTAAGCCCCGCAATCCAGAGGCCGTGAACACGCATATTAGCCTTTACCACTGGCTCACGGAGCGTGGCTATGAGGTGTGCATTGATACGCGTCTTAGCGCTAACTTGGGGTTACCCGATGCGCATTACTTGGATCTTGTTACGATTGGTCAACACGCTGACTTGGCCATCGTGATCGGGGGCGACGGTAATATGCTGGGCGCAGCACGCGTGTTATCGCGCAGTGACATTAAGGTGATTGGGGTGAATCGGGGCAATTTGGGCTTTTTGACCGACTTAGATCCCGACGCCTTCGAAAACGCACTTGAAGCCGTCTTGAGCGGTGAATATATGGAAGAAGATCGGTTCTTACTCGAAACCGAGATCCACCGTCATGACCAAGTCAAAAGTCATAATGCCTCACTGAACGAAGCAGTGCTCCACCCAGGGCAAGTGGCGCATATGATTGAGTTTGAAGTTTACATTAACGAACAGTTTGCCTTTTCTCAGCGCTCCGACGGGATCATTATTTCAACTCCCACCGGCTCCACGGCGTACAGTTTATCGGGAGGCGGCCCTATTCTCTCTCCGAGCCTAAACGCGATTTCACTGGTCCCTATGTTCCCTCACACCCTATCCAGCCGTCCGTTAGTCGTCGATGGCAACCGCCGCATTAAACTGCTGGTTTCGCCCGATAACCGCGGCACGCTGGAAGTCAGTTGCGACGGACAAGTCTCTCTTCCCGTGAACCCTGGCGACGAGGTGCATATTTATAAAAGCCCGGCCACGCTGAAGCTTATCCACCCCAAAGATTACAATTATTACAACACGTTACGCACCAAACTAGGCTGGTCGTCGAAACTCTTCTAATCGCTTCCCTTGCCGTAAAAGGGCACAAAAGCAGGTTCGCCTGCTTTTTTGGTGTGCAATTTTTGTGCGGAAACTCCCAGAAGGAACAATTCTTCTTTTTACATATTCACTGGATGTAAAAACAGTATATACTGTATCTATACACAGTTGTTGATAGATACAGGTGTTTTCCTATGTTAGCCGATATGACCATTCAAAACTTTGCCATCGTGAAATCCTTGGAGTTGGAGTTTAGTAAAGGAATGACGGCGATCACCGGAGAGACAGGTGCAGGTAAATCGATTTCTATCGATGCGCTCGGCCTTTGCCTAGGCGACCGCGCGGACGCCAATATGGTTCGCCCTGGTGAAAAACGCGCAGAGATCACCGCCAGTTTTACCCTCGAACAAAACAGTGCGGCACGTCGTTGGTTGCAAGACAATGAGCTTGAAGACGGCGACGACTGTATTCTTCGTCGCGTGATTACCAAAGAAGGCCGCTCTCGTGCTTACATTAACGGCAACCCTGTTCCTGCCTCACAGCAAAAAGCCCTAGGACAACTACTGATTAATGTCCATGGTCAACACGCTCACCAACAACTGTTGCGCCCAGAACACCAGATCACTCTGCTCGACCAATATGCCGGACACCAATCACTGCTCGATAAGATGGCGTCTCGCTACCAACGTTGGCGTCGTGCTAAAAACGAGTTAAAGGCACTGATCAAGAAAAAAGACGATCTCGATGCACAACAACAACTGCTGGAATATCAAGTCGGCGAATTGAACGAGCTGGCACTAGGCGAAGAGGAATACCAGCAGATTGAAGAAGAACACAAGCGCTTATCAAACAGCGGCGATATTGCGATGACAAGCCAAGCGGTCGTGGATTTGCTCAGTGATAACGAAGACGCTAATGCGCTCAACCTTTTAAATGCCGCACAGCAACGCTTGGTTGAACTGGCCACACTGGATAGCCAATTTGAGCCCTTAGCCACGCTCATTGAAGAAGCGCGCATTCAAGCGCAAGAAGCGAGTCAAGAAGTGACCAGTTATCTCGACCGGTTAGACATGGATCCGCAACGTCTGCAATATCTTGATGCGCGTATGAGCACGATTATGAGCTTGTCACGCAAACATCATGTGCAACCCGAGGCGCTTTATCAAACGCACCAACAACTGATCCAAGAACTGGATAAATTAGCCCATAATGATGAGGCGATTGAGCAGCTCCAAGCCGACGTGGATGCGCATTTTGCCGCCTGTTTGGATACGGCAGAAAAACTCAGTAAAAGCCGACGTCGTTATGCCCGTGAGCTTAATAAACTGATCACACAAAGCATGCACCAACTGAGCATGGAGCACGGTACCTTTGAAATCCAAGTCGAAAACAAAGCCGACACTCACCTAAGTCCCTTAGGGGGAGATGCGGTGGCCTTTTTGGTGTCAACCAACCCGGGTCAACCGCTGCAACCGCTCGCAAGGGTTGCCTCTGGCGGTGAGTTATCTCGGATTTCATTAGCCATTCAAGTAATCACCGCCCAAAAAGTGGAAACCCCAAGTCTGATCTTTGATGAAGTCGATGTGGGTATCAGTGGTCCAACAGCGGCGATTGTCGGTAAGTTACTCCGTCAATTGGGCCAATCGACCCAAGTAATGTGCGTAACACACTTACCCCAAGTCGCCGGATGCGGGCATCAGCAAATGTTTGTCGCCAAGCAAACAGAAAAAGGCACCACAACGACCCGTATGTATCCGTTGGCCCGCGACGAACGTATCAATGAACTGGCACGCCTACTCGGCGGTAGTGAGATCACCGAACGCACGCTGGCCAATGCCGAGGACTTGTTGGTTGCCGCATAGCATGCGTCAACCCATGGCTCTCACCGATTCGCGACACCTCACAAACCTGTGAGCGTGTCGCCTTTTTCTCTTTTTGGGGCGAACTTTTTTCGATTCTTCCCATCCAATCGCTAGTCGCGAGCAGGTTTTTTACATATATTCCGAGCTTGTTTATACTCATCCGCCTTTCGTCAGGGACGAAAAAGCCTGTATCCACGGAATGATTTGCGTGTGAGTGATATTATTTGCCATCAACGAGACAGTGAAGATGTTAACTATGGGTTGGACTAAAGCCGCCATTGCTGCCCTAATGGCAATTGCCATTACTGGCTGTTCTTACGCCGAGAAACTGGTTTATCGCGTCGATATCAATCAGGGCAATTACATCGAAGAAAAAGCCGTAGACTCACTTAAGTTTGGCATGACCAAAGAGCAGGTTAAGTTCTTACTCGGCCCTCCTATGCTGGTCGAATCTGGCTACCCAAACACGTGGTATTTTGTCCAATGGCAACAGCCTGGTCACCAAGCACCAACACAAAAAGATCTCGTGCTCTCTTTTGATGACAACAACCAGTTAGTCAAGGTCGATGGTGACTTCACGCCGGGTGAAAGCTTTTTCGAAGCCGTCCAATAATTCACGTTTCCGCGCGGTATCGCCACTGCGCGGAGCTCCTCTGCCTTCGCGTTCGTGGTAGTCTTAAGCTTTTACGCTTAGCTATCACACTATGAAACATATCTTCGAACACCATGGAAAACGCCTTGCTTACCAAGATGTTGGGCAAGGGCCTGTTCTGTTATTCGGCCATAGCTACCTGTGGGACAGTGCCATGTGGGCGCCTCAGGTTGAAGTGTTAAGTCGCCATTACCGTTGCATTGTGCCTGACTTGTGGGCCCACGGGAGCTCTGACGATGCGCCCGAGCAGACACACTCGCTCGCTGATATTGCGGCAGACATGCTCGCACTGCTCGATCACCTCAACATTGAACAGATCACGCTCATTGGTCTGTCCGTTGGCGGAATGTGGGGCGTTGAGTTTGCTCAGTTAGCGCCTTCGCGTTTGAAAGCATTGGTGTTAATGGACACCTTTGTCGGTCGCGAGCCCGAGGTAACGCACCAAAAATACATGGGAATGCTCACCACTATCGAGCAAGTCCAGCATGTCCCCGCGCCGCTTCTCGACGCCATCGTGCCACTGTTTTTCGCCCCCACCACGCTGGCACAGCAACCGCACTTCGTCGACGCTTTCCATCACTCGCTCCAGCAACTTGAAGGCGATCGCGCTAACGCCGTCGCGCGTATTGGCCGCCTTACCTTTGACCGTCGCGATCAAATCGATGCTCTCGCCAAATTAGCATTGCCCGTGCTGATTATGGTGGGGCAACACGATGTGGCTCGTCCGCCGCTTGAGAGCTATTTGATGCAAGATGAGATCACAGGCGCGGAACTCACACTGATCCCAGAGGCAGGACACATTGCTAACCTTGAGCAACCAGAACGAGTTACCGAACGTTTGACGCATTTTTTACAACACGTCTATCGAGACTAATGCGTTAACAAGACAACTATCCGCGCTCTCTTGATACAAAAAAACGCCGAGAGTCGGCGTTTTTTCATGTTCGTTGCGAAAGCCGTTGACGGCGTTAAGAGCGCTTGCGCTGAGTATCCACGCGTCCACCCGTAACAGGATCCGCTTTTCCTTCTAGCTTCGCGCGTTCCGCTCGGCGTCGGCGAATTTCTTTGGGATCTGCCTGCAGTGGGCGATAAATCTCAATACGGTCCCCATCACGCACTTGTGCATCCAGCTTCACGGTGCGGCTGAAGATGCCGACTTTATTGTTGTCTAAATCAATCTCTGGGTAAGCTTTCAGCACACCAGATTGGCGAATAATCTCTTCAACGGTCGATTGCGGTTTCACCACACAATTAAAAATCCGCTGCTCATTCGGCAATGCGTAGACCACCTCAACACGGAGTAGTGTTTCTTCACTCATAGATCGTTTTCGCTCGTTCAGTAAATGCTTTCACCATACTACTTGTTAGCTCGCTGAAGATACGACCAAACGCCACTTCAACTAATCGATTGGTAAACTCAAATTCAAGATCGAGCTCAATTTTACAGGCGTCGCTGGAAAGCGGTGTAAAACGCCAACCTCCGCTCAGCCGTTTAAATGGCCCATCGACCAATGTCATATCAATGCGCGTGTTTTCCACCAAGTAATTTTTGGTCGTAAAGGTTTTCTTAATGCCTGCCTTCGCCACGTCTAACGATGCCACCATGGTTGTGTCAGTGTGCTCAATCAAGCGTGTGCTCACGCACCCAGGCAAAAACTGTGGATAGGCCTCAACATCATTCACCAAGGCAAACATTTGCTCAGCACTGTAAGGCACTAAAGCCGAGCGGATAATTTGCGGCATAAGGACTCCTTGCAAGTTAACCGCGAAATCATACCACCGCCGCATCTATTCACCAAAGCGTGCAGTCGCGTGTATCGACAAATACAGATGCGCTTCACTCAGGCTCGTGCGATAATCCTTTCATTCCTCAACACATAGCCTTTATAATGCGCCCACTATGGCTAAGAAAAACGCAAAGAACAAAGCAAGCAGTAACACCATCGCGCTGAATAAAAAAGCTCGCCATGAGTTCTTCATCGAAGATGACTTTGAGGCCGGGCTTGAGCTACAAGGCTGGGAAGTAAAATCTCTCCGTGCCGGTAAAGCCAATATCAGCGAAAGTTATGTGTTGCTGAAAGACGGGGAAGCCTTTTTGTTCGGGGCAACCATCACCCCGCTTAATGTGGCCTCCACCCATGTGGTGGCTGATCCTCAGCGTACACGCAAGCTCTTGCTTAAGCGTCGTGAGCTTGATACCTTGATCGGAAAGGTTAACCGGGATGGTTTCACAGTCGTGGCTCTTTCCCTGTACTGGAAAAAATCCTTCGCCAAGCTCAAAATCGGCTTAGCAAAAGGTAAAAAACTTCACGATAAACGCGATACCGCGAAAGACAGAGACTGGCAGCGTCAAAAAGCCAGAATCATGAAAAACGCAGCACGTTAATCGTTGACGCGGCAGATCAATATGTTAGACTCTGCCGTCCAAACTCTGGGGCTGATTCAGGATTCGACAGGATTGAGAAGGCCCGTGGAGCATGCCGAGGGGCGGTTGGCCTCGTAAAAAGCCGCAAAAAAATAGTCGCAAACGACGAAAACTACGCACTAGCAGCTTAATAACCTGTTGAGTGCCTATCCTCCCTAGCCTTCGCCTGTAGGACGGGGATCAAGGATAGTCAAAACCAAACAGGATCGCGTGGATGCTTTGACCCGAAAGCTGAAGCGTTAAATCTAAGTCGGGTATGTCTTTGTGTGGCGTGTTTGTCCGCAGCACACTGACGAGATTAAAGACAAACTAAGCATGTAGCGCCATTGGTTAGACTGATTCTGGACGCGGGTTCAACTCCCGCCAGCTCCACCAATCGATTGGAAAAGACGCCTTTAAGGCGTCTTTTTTATTACCTAAAATAAAATCAAAAACTTAGAGTTAAACCAACCGACTCTAAGCTTTGGCTTTTTAACTACCTGCGTCCATTCACCAAAAAGCGAACCAACCTCAGCCTCGGTGCCTATCCCACTGTTACCCTATCTCAAGCGCGTAAAGCGACCATGGATGCAAGAGCCCTCCTCGCTCAAAACATCGATCCTAAGGAACACCGTGAAGAGCAACAAACGCAAGAGATTGCATTCACCGAACATACGTTAGAGAAAGTTGCCTACCAGTGGTTCGAGCTGAAAAAAGAGCAAGTGACTGAGGGATACGCGACCGACATATGGCGCTCTCTGGAACGTCACATTTTTCCAAAGCTTGGCGTTACTCCCCTTTCCAAAACCACTACCCCTATGGTGATAGATGCCTTAAAGCCCATTTAAGCATCGGGCAGCCTAGAGACATTAAAGCGCTTGGTCCAACTGTAACCCTCCCCAAAAAACTGGTCATTAGCAATTAGAGGTTTTCCGTTTACACTGAAACAAACGGAGAACGCATGATGAAAAAATCACGCTACACAGAAACACAAATCGTAAAGATCTTGAAGGAAGTCGAAGCAGGCCGAAAGGTCAACGAAGTCTGTCGCGAATATGGCATCTCTGATGCGACATACTACAACTGGAAGTCCAAGAATGGTGGGATGGAAG
>NZ_MEBP01000140.1:0-25001 GCF_001722075.1 Salinivibrio sp. SS2
CGTCTCGCTTCAAAACTCCCATCACACAGACACAATTTAAGCATCAAAGCAGATATATGTAAGACTTTGATTAGCAGAAATACCAAGCCCTGACCTGATGGTCGGGGCTTTTTTTTATCTTTAGGGTGTATTAGTCCTGCGCGTCTCACTTCAAAACTCCCACCACACAGACACAATTTAAGCATCAAAGCAGATATGCGTAAGACTTTGATGAGAAAACACCAAGCCCTGACCTGACGGTCGGGGCTTTTTTGTATCTGTCGCTTGGGTGATTGCTGGTTAAGTAGAAGAATGGGATTGAGGTTGCCAGTGTAAGCAAAAATCCCAGAAGCGGGTCAGTAAACCTGACTGGTATTTATCTTTGTGACGCACGAGCCAATAGCGCCGGGATAATAGCAGAGGGAGTTCGAGGGCAACGACTCGACCGTCGGCAATGGCGTGTTGCGCGGAGAGCTTAGACAGATATGCCAAGCCTAACCCGGCACTCGCGGCGTTTAAAATCGCTTCTGTGGTATTAAGCTCGAAAGAAAGGTGCCAGCGCTCGAAGCGAGGAGCAAGGCGTGAGAGGAAGTGCTCGCGTGTGCCCGAGCCAGATTCGCGGATCAGCCAAGTTTGATTGTCGAGATCCCCAACACTTAACGGCGCTTGACTGACAAGTGGGTGATCAGGGTGACACACCACCGCCATCTGATCACTTAGCCAAGGCGTTTGCAGTAAATCAGGATGTTGGATTTCACCTTCTATTAAACCGATATCCAGCTCGAAATGTTGTAGGCGAGCGATGATCTCTTGGCTGTTTGCAATCACTAATGTTTGTTGTTGATGCGCGGTTGCATGACGAAAATCGCTGATCAGTGCCGGCAAAAGCTGATTGCCCACCGTATCGCTTCCCCCTAGTCGTAGGCAGCCAATCAACTGGCTGTCGTCTTTCAGTGCCGCGCTAATCTCATCGCTACGGGTCAGCAATTCATCCGCTTTAGGGATCAGCGCAGCACCTTGGTCGTTAAGATGGAGTCGGTTACCGCGTCGATCAAACAAGGGGTAACCGAGCTGACTTTCTAACTCGGCAAGCGCCATGCTGACCGCTGGTTTACTGAGAAACAGTTTCTTGGCAGCGGCGGTGATCGTGCCCTCTTGCACGATAGTTAAAAACACTCGCAATTGAGGAAGTGAAAGCGCCATTCAGACCTAGTGATTGAGGGTTTGGGCCACTATAAGACCGCTTGCTCTCAATGGCAACGTTAACGACGGTCGGTAATCCAATGTTGGATTTCTTGTTGGGCCTGTTTTAAGGGTTGGTAGTAAGGCGATTGTCTGTCCGTATGCTGGAGAACGAAATCGAGACTACGTACCACATTCCGCCAACGCGGCGTTTTGGGAACCGTTTCAAGGTGCAGGTATTTATCCAAGGTTCTTGTTTGCAGGCTACCTTTGTCGGAATAGACGCGCCATAAACCGCTTTGCTCGGCCAAACCGACTTTATCTCCGTCCCATGCCTCTAACGCGAGGTTCATCGCGATGACTAAGCTGTGATGTAAGCTGTCTGACTGCATTGCAGGCGTGTGCTCACTGGTTGAGGGAAATGATGTTGAAAAGCACGTCGTTTTTAAGCGGTGCTGCAAGTGCGATAAGGCAGTGGCAAGCCGTCCGATTTCATCTTGGCGTTGCCGATGCGTCACTGGATAGTCAAGCTCACCGGCTGCAAATTGTTCGGCGCACCAAGTCAGTTGCAACATAGGGAGAGCAAGTCGATGGGAGAGCCAGTGTCCAATAAATAGCAGTAATACAATCAGGGCTATCACCAAGGTCACACTGATTGAATATAGGCGATAAAGCGGTTGATATGCGTTTTGCTTGGGGGTGCAAGTTATCAGTGCCCAAGACGTGTTGCCGATGCTGACGGGACGATAGGCGGTCAGTTGTGGCATCAATGCATAGTCGCTGGGTGACAATACTCCTTGTTGACCCTCTAAGCTTTTTATAATTGCCGCTTGTGGTGGGGAAACAGCGAGTTTGGCATGACTCGAGCGGGGTACCCAGCCACTGAGTAAGGACTGATGCGATTGATCAATAAGCCATAAGCCTGAATGAGGGCGTTGAAGCTGGCGTAGCATGGCGGACAAGTTGTCCGTCGTGGTACTTACCGCAAGAATACTTTGGATCTGACCGCTTTTCAGAATAGGGGCGAGATACCATGCTTGCATGGTGCGTGAACCTTGTGGAGCAAAGTGAGTGCGTACCCACTTAGGGCGTTGCTCAGGCGGGGCATCTAATAGTTGGGTGACGGCTTGGTGTAGCCTGGTATCCGCGAGCAACTGTGGCGTGGCTTTGACGGCAAAAACGAGGTGTTGGCTTCGGTCAAACATCGCCACATTATTGAACTCATACCTTGCCATCCATGATTGGTATTGACGGTTAAACTGTCGGTAAAGGCGGTGATAATTCTGGTTGTTGGTCTTGAGGGGTGTTCCTGCGTTTTGCTGCAGGATTTGCATGAGCTGTCGGTGCGCTTGGGACGTGTCTTCACCTAATTGGGCGAACGCATTCGGAAAGCCATAGAAGCGCCCACCACTGCTAATCGCCAAGTCGGAGTCTGCAAGGTTAACAACGGCACGTACCTGATCATGAAAATATCCTTTGATGGTGAAATAGTAGCGATCCCGTTCGTTCTCCAGCTGTTGGTGGGCTTGGGTGATCAACAGCTGTGACTGACTCCATGTAAAGTAACCGGTCAGAATTACCACAGGAATAATGCTAAGGCTAAAAAACCACCACATAAAGCGGCGTTGAAGACGCGTCGAGTAACCCATATCCATTTGCACGCTGTGAGTACCTCTCCCTGATCACGCGGGCTTGAATCGCAAGCGGCTGCCAAAAGGCAGCCGCGAGAGAGTAAACGCTAACACGTCCGATGAGCTAAAACTGTGACCTACTGTCAGGTATCAAGCCTTAAAACTGTGTTAGTGCGCTGATTGATGGTGTTATCAGCAACTAGCGCGATTTTTGCGCATGATAAACTGCGAATCGACGTGTTTTCGCGAGGGTATCGCACTGACCAAACCCTTTTTCAATAAGCGGTGGGTAACGTAAGAAGCTATTGGCGACGATCACCAGTTGGCCGCGACGGCGCAGATAGCGAGGGGCGCTTTCCAGTAACGACTCGGTGGCGTGATAATGTGTCTCTAGCCCTTCATGGAATGGGGGATTGCTGATAATGGCATCAAACTGCTGTCCACTGACGGCACTTAGCATGTCTGAAATCAACACAGAACCTTTGAGTCCATTGGCCTCAAGGGTCGCTTGTGTCGAGGCAACGGCTAAGTGATTCACATCGACAAACGTCAGTGCGAGCTTGGTGTTGCTCGCCAGCAATGCGGTGCCAATGACACCAGCGCCACAACCGACGTCAATCACATCCCCTTCCATAGCGGGGAGGTTTTTCAGCAGTAAAGCAGTCCCGTCATCTAAACTTTTTTGGCTAAATACGCCGGGGAGTGCTCGGATCGTGAGGGTCACCTCTGCGATTTGTAACGGGTAGTCATTAAACCATGCCGCTAACTCAAACTGAGGCGCTGGGGACGTGCACTCGCCGTAATACAGGCTGCACCGGCGCGCAGAGTCTTGTTTGGTGACGTGGCCATAAGGCGCAAAACGTTTTTCGATGCTTTTGACGCCACTACGGTTTTCACCCACCACTATCCAGTCGACGTTGGCGCCGAGGCGATGGGTGAGCATCGCGAGAAGAAAGTCAGCTTCTGCTTTCGATTTGGGCCAATAAAAGAGGACAAGGTCCACCGGCTGCTCATCATTATACTCAGCACCTGCGTGCACATTTACACCCGTACCAGCCATGCGCGTTGCATAGCCGTGATGCGTGGTAAACACAGAGACACTTTTTGCATGTGCGAGGAGTTGCCGAGCAAAGTCATCTTCTAGCTCACCTGCCAATAGAACATGTTTGTTTTCAAATAGCGTCAGGTGGCGCTGCGCAATTTCACTCGGGGCCGTTAAACTCATGATCGTTCTCTTTACGTGATTTAGACGTGACAATCGACGCGCTTATTAGGTGCGCGCTGGGGAGCGGATTGTCCCACAAAGCGCGCACTAGGCCAACCTATGCCAGGTTAGGCATTGTCTTGGCGGTCGAGGAAACGCTCGAACTCAATTTCATACATGCGAAAGAGGACGAGGGTGAGCGAGAAGATGATGGGGCCATAAATTAGTCCCATCAATCCAAATAGGTGCAGGCCGCCAAGCAAAGAGAAGAAGATGAGCAAGGTATTCATCCCCGAGTTCCCCTGCATCAAAAACGGGCGTAGCAGGTTATCAATCGAGCCGACCACCACCACGCTCCATATCAATAGCCCTAGCGCCCATTGCCATTCGCCCGTGATGGCTAAATACATCACTGTCGGTAGCCAGATAAGTGCTGTGCCCACCACGGGAATAAAGGAAGCGAAAGCCATCATGGTTCCCCAGAATAGGGCGGGCAGTCCCACGGCCCACATGGCTAGGCCACCGGCTGCGCCTTGGGCGAGTGCGGTCAGAAATGAGCCTAACACGGCAGATTTGGCGACTTTCTCGACTTCATCGAGCAGTTGATCTTCTTGGCTGCGAGAAAGTGGGATCACATGACGCAGAGTTTGAATGATGCTTTCGTGATCTCGGAGTAAAAAGAAGAGCACAAACAGCATCAGCATAAAGTTGATGAAAAAGTTGGTCACATCGCCAAGTACTTTGGAGCTGAACTCTAACATTTGCCCACTGAATGACGACATCCAAGCTGCGAGTTTCTTCACCGTTTCTTGCGGGTCAATCAAATCAAACGGCAGCCATTGATTGAAAAAGTGGAGCGCACCCTGAACTTGCGGGTTATTCATCAGGGATTTTGCGCCGCCATTATTCAACCAGTCATAACTTTGGGTAAAAAAGCTAACACCTTGTTGGATGATGGCTGCGGCGACTAAGGTCAGCGGGATAATAATAATAAAGGTTAGCAGCACGCAGGACAGCACTGCGGCGGTATTCGGGCGATCGCCCAAGCGTTGCTCGATACGGTTATGCACCGGAAAAAATAATAGCGAGACGATAAAGGCCAGCACAATGGCGCCAATATAGGGCTCAATAAGCAGATAACACGCGTAGGTGGCAACGATAAGCGCTGCAATCAGGGTCCAGTGTTTGGGCTCGACGCGAAATGACGGGCTCACAGGCGTATCCTTTTTTGCTGAATGTCGGTGGGCGATGCCCTCGATAAACGAAGGCGGATCGGTGATCCGCCGTATTTATGAGCACCTTACCACAGACAGATTAGTCTGCGTCAGCTAAAAAAATCGCCACGAGATCGTTTAAGAATAATTTTCCTTTTGGCGTGATTTGCCAGTGTGAGCGGGTGTCTGTGATTAACCCTTGCTCAATTGCCTCTGTCATTGGCGCATCGAGTGTCGATAGCGGTAAGCCTGTCCGCTGGACAAACTCAACTTTGGGGCAGGCTTCCAATAAACGGAAGCGATTCATAAAGAATTCAAAGGCCAGCTCTGTGGGTTTGACCCATTGACTATCGGTCAGGTAGGCCTTTTCCGGGTCGAGGTAGCCGCGCGGGTGCTTGACTTTGACTGTGCGCAACACCCGTGCTTGACCTTGATCTGGCAAGGTCAGTTTTCCATGCGCCCCGCAGCCAATCCCCAAATAGTCGCCAAACCGCCAGTAGTTAAGATTATGCTGGCATTGCTTGTTCTCAAGGCTGTAGGCCGAGGTTTCATACTGCACATAGCCTGCGTCTGTGAGCAATTGATGGCCTTTGTCAAAAATATCCCAAAGGGTATCTTCTTCTGGCAGCGTAGGCGGTTTGGAGTAAAACTGGGTGTTAGGCTCGATGGTTAACTGATACCAAGACAAATGCGGTGGATTCAGTGCAATGGCCTTTTCAAGATCCGCCAGCGCCTCTTGCTCCGATTGATTAGGTAAGCCATGCATCAAATCGAGATTAAAGCTATCCAATCCGGCTTGGTGTGCGAGCTGAGCGGCACGTTCGGCCTCTCCCGGACCATGAATACGCCCTAAGCGCTCGAGTTTATCGGCGGAAAAGCTCTGTACACCGATAGAGATTCGATTGACGCCCGCTTGACGGTAGCCAATGAACTTATCGGCTTCTACCGTGCCGGGGTTCGCTTCCATGGTCACTTCCATCATTGCGCTTGGCGTTAGGCGCGCTTTGATGCCATCCAGCAAGCGCTGAATTTCGGGGGGGGACATCAAGCTTGGCGTACCACCACCAATAAAAATCGAATGCAGCGGCCGCTCTGCGACAGAAGGATAAGCGGCCAAGTCGGTATCAAGATCATCGAGCAATGCACTGATATAGTCCGACTCAGGGATCACCCCTTTTTGCGCATGAGAGTTAAAGTCGCAGTACGGGCACTTTTGTACACACCAAGGGATGTGTACGTACAAACTCAGTGGGATCATGCTTACTGGGCCGCTTTTAACGCGTTGAATAAGTGATTGAGCGCTTGGCCGCGATGGGAACGCTGTTTTTTCTCTGATGCGGGCATTTCGGCGGCGGTGCACTGTTGGTCATGGGGTAAGAACACAGGATCATAACCAAAGCCATTGTCACCCTGAGGGCGGTGGGCAACTTTGCCTTCCCACACACCATGGCACACCAGAGGCGTAGGATCATTGGCATGGCGCATATACACGAGCACACAATGGAAACGTGCGGTACGCTGCGCATCCGGTGCGTCTTGCATCGCGTCTAGCAGTTTGACGACATTGTCGCTATCGCTCGCTTGTTCACCTGCATAACGGGCAGAATAGACCCCAGGCGCGCCATTGAGGTAGTCCACCTCCAGACCTGAGTCGTCTGCGATGGCGGGCAGGCCAGTAATTTTTGCCGCATGGCGGGCTTTGATAATGGCATTTTCAATGAACGTGGTTCCGGTCTCATCGGCATCTTTGACGGCAAAATCGCTCTGAGGCAAGACCTCAAAACCGAACTCGCTGAGTAAGCTAGCCATTTCTTTTACTTTTCCAGCATTGCCGGTGGCGAGTACAACTTTGTTCATGAATAGTACCTATTTGCTTAAAGCCCGATTAAGGGGTATCAACGTAAAATTTGTAGCGATAGTCCAAGGTGGCGGATCGGTTGCCTTGGGCGTTTAACTCGATATGAAACTGATACGTTTCTTCATCGTCAGCCGCAAAGGTAGCAATGTAGTAAATCGCCTCACCTTCACGTATTTCCTTGAAGTCTAGCTCACGGCTGTTGCCAACGAGGTTTTTCACGCTTCCTGTTAAGGTCGCACTGACCGCCGGTTTGCCGAGCTGCATTTTATCAAGCACGGCGATATTAACTAGTCCGCGGTAGCCACTTCGCGTGATGTCGTACTGCTTTGCGATCTCTGGGGTTAAAAAGGTCGTCGAGATCGTGTTGTAGTGCACTTCGAGCTCACCCACCTCTTTGTATTGCCCTGACCACGCTGACAGCGAGAATAGACTCAGAAAACTGACCAGCATTACCGTAAATGTACGCATAATTCTTCCTTGTTGTCGTGCGAGTCGCCTCGCCTGAATACGGATAATTGACGATGAGTGATCAGTGGGGAAGATACGGGGTTAGCCAATCAGGAAGCTGTTGGGGCGCATCAATCTGCACTTGCTTGTGCCGATTTGTTAACCCGTGGGTCACTGTTACATTGCTTTTTGCGATCTTACACTGCTTGGCAAGCCAGCGGCATAAATGGGCATTGGCTTTGCCATCCGTGGGTGGGGCTGTGATGGCGATCTTAAGCGCATCGCCATGCTGGCCCAGACACTGGTCTCGGCTTGCTTTAGGTTGTACGTACAGGCGCAATGTGATTGCGCCTGTCTCAGTATCAACACGGACGGGCATTACAGCGCGTACCACACTGGGCCGAGAAAATCGCCAATCAGCATATTGATAAACTGTAAGGCAATAAACACCACCAAGATGCTTAAATCGAGCCCGCCAATCGGTGGGATGACGCGACGTACCGGCGCACACACGGGTTCAGTCAGTTGGTGGAACACGTATTCAACCGGATTATTCCCTTGGCTGACCCAGCTGAGAATGGCGCGCAGAATCAGCACCCAGAACAGCAGTTTCCCGGCGGCTTTTAGGAGTGCGATGGCGGAGAAAATAAACATGCCACCACTTAGCGTCAATGGATTACCCGCCACCAGATCGAGCACGGCAAACTTGGCGACCATTAACAGGTAGCCAAAAAGCACGGTAGCGAGATCTAAGCCGCCCAGTGCTGGGATCAGACGACGTAGCGGTCCGACAACAGGCTGGGTTGCTTTCACCACAAACTGGGAGAAAGGATTATAGAAGTCGGCACGGGCTAGTTGTAGCCAAACGCGCAACAGCACCACCATGATGTAAAGATCAAACGCGGTGTTGATCAGAAAGGTCATTGCATTCATATCGTCGCCTTAGTGATTAAAATTCTTTTTCCATTTGTTCGGCACGGCTAATTGCCGCTTGCATGGCCTGCGCGACAATATCACCGATCCGGTTTTCGTCAAACACACGCAATGCTTCAGCGGTTGTGCCCCCTTTGGAGGTCACTTGTTCGCGCAGAGTGCCTAATCCGATATCCGGGTTGGCTACCACCATTTGCGCAGCGCCAAGTGCCGCTTGTTGCACCAAACGACGTGCGGTGTGGTCGTCAAAGCCTTGCTGCATCGCTTCTTGCTGCATGGCTTCCATAAATCGGAAGAAATACGCGGGTGCGCTTCCAGCTGCCGCAATCACGCCATTGATGTCAGATTCTTGGTTGACCCAGCAGATCTCACCGACAGCTTGCATGAGTGCGCCCGCATAATCACGATCCTCATTCGACACAGTAGGGACGGCGTAAAGGCCACTCATCCCTTGTCCAACTAAAGAGGGGGTATTGGGCATCACACGAACGAGGTTGAGTTTTGTGCCTGCCATCGCCATCAGGCGATCGGCATGGATCCCTGCGGCGATCGAAATCACTAATTTATTTTGCCAATCGACGTCAGTCAGCGAGGCGAGCACTTGCGCCATCAGCTGTGGCTTGACCGCCAATACCACCACCTCAGCCCCTTGGCATGCGGCAAGATTATCGGCGGTGGTCTGAATCCCCAATTCGGCCTGCAAGCCGCTATTCGGCGAGGCACTTGGTGACGCCGCCGTGATCGCTGAGGCTGGGTAGCCCGATTGAATTAAGCCCGCGATAATGGAGCGAGCCATGTTCCCTGCGCCAATAAAAGTCAGTGCGCGATGTTCCATGAATGACGTTCCTATTGTTGGTGGTACCTGATGCTGATAACCAGCACGTCACGTGTCGTTCTATTTTCTTTTTCTCGCCGCGCGTTAGCGTTTTTCTCGCGCCCCAAATACCGCAGTCCCAATTCGTACCATGGTGCTTCCGGATGCAATCGCTGCTTCCATGTCGCCGCTCATCCCCATTGATAGCGTATCGACACTCTCGTACTTTGCTTTTAATGCTGAAAACATGTCAGCCAAAGGGGCGAAGGCGGCACATTGTTGGGCATAGTCGGTTTCAGGTTGAGGAATCGACATCAACCCCCTTACGGTGAGATTCGGTAACTGAGCTATCGCCTCAACCAGCGCTTCGGCCTCCTCAAACGCGACCCCTGATTTTGACATTTCCCCGCTGGTATTCACTTGCACCAACACATTCAGGGCGGGTAAATGTGCGGGGCGTTGCTCACTCAAACGTTTAGCGACTTTTAAGCGGTCCACCGAATGCACCCAATCAAAGTGCTCGGCAATTTGACGCGTTTTGTTGGACTGAATGGGGCCAATAAAGTGCCATTCCAATGCTGAATGTGCGGCATGCTGAGCAAAATGCTGCACTTTTTCCACGCCTTCTTGTACGTAGTTTTCACCAAACGCGTGTTGTCCTGCCGCCAACGCTTCTGCGATGGCTTCGATGGGCTTGGTTTTACTCACCGCAAGCAATTGCACCGAACCTTCGGGTCGGCCGCATTTTTGCGTTGCGCGGTCTATGTGTTCCATGACCTGTTCAATGTTTTTCTTGATACTACACATACTTGATTCTGCGAGGAAAATGAATGGATATCACTGAGCTATTGGCCTTTAGTGTAAAACATAATGCGTCAGATCTACATCTTTCCGCGGGGGTGGCACCTATGGTGCGGGTAGATGGCGATGTGCGCAAGTTGAGTTTGCCAGCGTTGAGCCATCAAGAGGTCAATCAATTGGTCTTGGATGTGATGAATGATAACCAGCAGCGTGAATTTCAAGCGCAGTTGGAAGTGGATTTTTCATTTCATATGCAGTCTGTGGGACGTTTTCGGGTTAATGCATTTCATCAGCAACACGGCTGCGCGGCGGTATTTCGGGTGATCCCCGAGACAGTCCCTAGTTTGGCGGATCTCCATGCCCCCGAGATTTTTGCGGATTTTGCTCGGCTCTCAAATGGATTAGTGTTGGTCACCGGCCCGACGGGCTCGGGGAAGTCCACCACATTGGCGGCCATGGTTGATCACATTAACCGCCACGCACCTAAGCATATTCTCACCATCGAAGACCCGATTGAGTTTATCCATCACCCACAACAAAGTTTGATTAATCAGCGTGAAGTGAAGCGCGATACCTTATCGTTTCAGCAAGCGCTGCGTTCGGCGTTGCGTGAAGATCCCGATGTGATTTTGGTAGGAGAGCTGCGAGATCTCGATACCATTAGTTTGGCGTTAACGGCGGCGGAAACTGGACATCTGGTATTCGGCACCTTGCATACGTCAAGCGCAGCAAAAACAGTCGACCGTATTATTGATGTCTTTCCCGGCAGTGATAAGCCGCTGGTCCGCTCGATGCTTTCGGCCTCACTGCGGGCGGTTGTGTCTCAGCAGCTGATAAAAACAGCGCAAGGTGGGCGCGTGGCCGCGCATGAAATCATGATCGCAAGCCCAGCGATTCGTAACCTCATCCGTGAGGATAAGGTGGCGCAAATGGTGTCGATGATTCAAACCGGCTCCAATCAAGGGATGCAAACCATGGAGCAAGCACTGGCCGATTTAGTCGGGCAAGGAACGATCGCGCCGGAACAACGCGATCGCGTATTACGTGCGCTTTAGGAGGAAGCATGAAACTCAGTAGTGTGCTGGTGGCGATGCAAGAACACACCGCCTCGGATGCGTATATTTCCGTGGATGCGCCTGTGATGTTACGGGTGGATGGACGCTTAAAACCTCTGTCTTCGCCGTTGTCGCTGGCGGCAATCAACGTCATGTTGAACAGTGCGATGAACGAGGAACAAAAGCAGCAATTTATTACCAAGCGGGAAGCGAACTTTGCGGTAAAACGCAGTGTTGGGCGTTTTCGGATCAGTGCTTATTGGCAGCGTGATATGCCCAGTATGGTGATCCGCCGCATAGAAACCGAGATTCCGCGTTTGTCATCGTTAGGCACCCCAGTGGTGCTCGAAGAGCTTGCGATGCAAAAGCGAGGCTTGGTCTTAGTGGTTGGGGCGACGGGGTCGGGTAAGTCGACAACCATGGCAGCGATGATGGGGTTTCGTAATCACTATGGGCAAGGCCATATCCTAACGGTTGAAGATCCGATTGAATTTGTTCATGAGCATCAGCAATGCATTGTCAGCCAACGCGAAATTGGTATCGATACCCAGGATTATGAAACAGCGCTAAAAAATGCGCTCAGGCAAGCGCCAGATATGGTGGTAATTGGTGAAATACGAACGCCAGAAACCATGAACTTCGCGCTTCAGTTTGCGGAAACGGGCCATCTTTGCTTGGCCACCTTACATGCGAATAACGCCTATCAAGCACTGGAGCGGGCACTGCACTTGATGCCTAAAGCACAGCGAGAGACCTTTTTGTTTGATTTGTCGATGAACTTAAAAGGTGTTATCGCTCAACAGTTGGTACCGGGTGTGAATGGGGTTGGGCGGCATGGTGCCTTTGAATTATTGATCAATAACGCGCATGTGGCAGAGCTGATCCGCAACGGTGAACTACACGCGTTGAAAAAAGCCATGTTGAGCGGGGAGCATTTTGGTATGCAGACCTTTGATCAATCGCTGTATGCGCTTTATGTGCAAGGGAGTATCAGCGAGGATGAGGCGCTGCGACATGCCGACTCGGCCAATGAATTGAAGTTGATGATCAAAACCGGTGCTAAGCACAGTGCGCCGGGCAGCGCACTGGATCATGTACGGATTGAAAGAGCGGGCTCGCTGGATTAATCGGCGTACTGGCGTTCAAACCAGCTTTCGATAATCACCACCGCAGATTGTGCATCGACCGCGCCTTTTTGTAGTGCCTTATAGCCACCACGTTCAAACAATGCTGCACGGGCTTCTCGGGTTGAAAGCCGTTCGTCGTGCAGCTCGACAGGGTAACCAAAACGTCCATGCAGACGGTTGGCAAACTTGCGCGCGCGCGGGGTGATGGTCTCTAGTGGTTCACCATTCAAGTCAAGTGGCAAGCCGACCACCAAAACATCGGGTTGCCACTCTTTGAGTAATGACGCGATCTCTTCCCAATTGGGGATCCCATCGCGGGCTTTTAATGCACATAGAGGGCGTGCAGTTCCCGTTAACGATTGACCGATCGCAACGCCAATACTTTTGACGCCATAATCAAACCCAAGCACGGTGTGTGAAGTCATGCGTGTCCTATTTCTGAAGATAAATTCGCCGCGTTGATCCCCAGTTGATCAAGGGCTTTTTGCCAACGCTCACTAAGGGGAGTGTCAAAAATCACTTTGGGATCGGCTTCCAAGGTTAACCAGCTGTTTTCGGCTAACTCCAGCTCAAGCTGCCCGGGCTCCCATCCAGCATAGCCGAGCGCGACAATAAATTGGTCGGGCTGCTCATCGGTCCCCAAAATAGACAGTATGTCTTTGGAAGTAGTGACCGCAAGATCGTCAGACAGTGGGATGCTCGTGCCGAAGCTTCGATCTGCACGGTGGAGCACAAAGCCGCGATCTTCCGATACTGGGCCACCAAACAGTACGGGTTGCGCCAGGCTATCTTTGGCTTGTGAGAGCGGAAGCTGGCGTTCAACCTCGATTTGGTCGAGCATTTTGCCCACCGAGATATTGATAGGCTGATTGATCATCAATCCCATCGCGCCGTCATCGTTATGCTCACACACGTAAATCACACCATGTTGAAAACGGCTATCGGTCATGCTTGGCATTGCGACTAAAAAATGATTTTTCAGATTCATATCGCCGTTCTCCCGTTGAGGCGCGTACTTTGAGTATGCGCTAAAAAACAAAGTTAGGTGAAAATAGGCGCATTAAATGCGCCCACTGACATTACCCTTGGCAATGTGTTGCAATGGCATCCATCAGCAAATCACCAATCGAGATATCATACGCTGCATCAATTTCGCGGATGCAAGTGGGGCTGGTGACGTTGATTTCAGTCAGCTTGTCGCCAATGACATCAAGGCCGACAAAAATTAAGCCTTTCTTTTTAAGTGTTGGTGCAACCGCGCGCGCAATCGCCCAATCGGTAGGGGATAAGGGGCGGGCTTCACCACGTCCACCAGCGGCAAGGTTACCACGTGTTTCGCCATCGGCAGGAATACGCGCCAAGCAGTACGGCACCGGCTCACCATCGACCACTAAGATACGTTTGTCGCCATTGCTGATATCAGGCACGAAAGTTTGCGCCATGCAAAAACGGCTGCCGTGCTCGGTCAGGGTTTCAATAATTACCGACAGGTTCGGATCGCCTTGTTTGACTCGAAAGATAGATGCGCCGCCCATGCCATCGAGCGGTTTTAAAATCACATCGCCATGTTCGGCTTGGAATGCTTTGATCTCGTCGGCACGACGGGTCACCAGTGTGGTCGGAGTGTGTTCTGGGAACCACGCGGTATACAGCTTTTCATTGCAATCGCGCAAGCTCTGAGGTTTGTTAACAATCAATACTCCCGCCTGCTCGGCACGCTCGAGCATATAGGTCGCGTAAATATATTCGGTATCAAACGGAGGATCTTTACGCATCAGGATGGCATCAAACGCACTCAGTGGCTGTGTTTGAGTGTGGGTAATTTGATACCAATCGTTCGGATCGTCTTGTAGCGAGACTTGATGGGTTTTCGCGTACGGCGCACCTTGCAACATCGACATATCATCTATGTTGATATAATGCACTTCCCAACCGCGTTTTTGTGCTGCCAACATCATGGCAAACGTGGAATCTTTTTTTACATTGATGGCCGAGATCGGATCCATCACTACACCAATTTTCATCTTGATTCTCCTGTTCGCCAACTAACCCAAATCACCGAAACGAACCTGCAAAGCGGTAATGGCCGTCAGTGCGGCGGTTTCAGTCCGCAATACGCGGGGGCCGAGTAAAATTTCTTTAAAGTCACAATCGCGCGTCATAGCGATTTCTTCATCGGACAGTCCCCCTTCGGGGCCTATCAACAAGCGTAGCTTCGATGGACGTTCTGGCAGCGTATTAATGGAATACGGGGCGCGAGGATGTAGGTTGAGCTTCAGTCCGGCAAAGGCTTCTTGGCTCCACGCCTCCAACATCATCACAGGACGAACTTCTGGGACGCGATTACGGCCGCTTTGTTCGCAGGCGCCAATGGCGATCTTTTGCCATTGTTGGCGTTTTTTCTCGAGTCGTTCTGCATTGAGCTTCACGCCGCACCGCGCTGATATCAGCGGAGTGATCACATTGACGCCCAGTTCGACCGATTTTTGAATAGTGAACTCCATTTTCTCGCCGCGTGAGATCACTTGTCCAAGCTCGAGGTCAAGTGGCGATTCTACACTGTGATCGTCTCGTGCACTGATGGTCACGGACACCTGTTTTTTAGTGACATCGCTTAAAGTGGCGGGAAACTGAGCGCCACTGCCATCAAAAAGCAGCACGGCTTGGCCTGGCTGCATGCGCAATACGCGTCCAATGTGATTGGCCGCATCGTCGGTGAGCGTCACATCGCCTTGCGATGGCAAAGGGTCTGGGTGATAAATTCGAGGAATACGCATAATGCTTGAGTTCCGTGATCAATAAGTTGCCAGTGTAACACGCTGTTCTGTGACTGTGAGGCTTGTGTTGATATGGGGACAGACACGAAAAAAACCAAGACGAGAAAAATGCGACTAGAGTACGGCAGGCACCGGCATCAGCGTTTGGTGACAGCGTTTACATCGGTAGCTCGCCTCACCGCGTTGCACTTTATTGTGGCGCCGTACGGTCAAGGCCACTTCCCCGCAGTGGCACGCATAGGCAAACGTTTTGCCTTTAACGGCGGTAATATCGAGTTGATGGGTGGTGTTGGCTGGTGCCTGAAACACGGTTTCCATCAAGGTACGCCATTGTGAGCCGTGAGGCTTAACGCGTCCATACAATGCGAAGGTGACGAGGTGACAGACTTCATGCGGGATCACTTCCTCAAAAAACACGTGAGGAGACTGTTGAAGCAGCACGGGATTAAAACGCAATCGCCATTGGCTGGGATGCGCCGTGCCGGCGGCACGTCCCCGCAGCGACAGGCTAGTGTCGGGATAAGTCAGTTGAATACCGAGCTGGTGGTTGGCGGTGTCAATGCACTCGCGTACCCGTTCAAAAACGGCATCAGCCAGTGGTTCAGAGACTGCGGGCATGGCAATCGTTACCTCACTCGAGTTAACGTCTTGGGGTCATGTAACATGCGTCATTTAACACGTATCACACCTGGGTGATTAAAAAAGGGAAGCCGCTGCTTCCCTTCCTTTCTTTGCGCACAATGAGCGTTAGCCCAAGATTAACCAAGTTTAGCAAATTCGCGCAATAGCTCGGCTTTGTCGGTTTTTTCCCAAGGGAAAATATCACGACCAAAGTGACCATACGCGGCGGTTTGCTTATAAATCGGTTGTAGCAGATCAAGCATTTCCTGCAGACCGTATGGGCGCAAGTCGAAGTTTTCACGCACCGCCTTGATGATGATTTCAGGGGCCACTTTTTCGGTACCGAAGGTTTCGACCATGATAGAAGTCGGCTCGGCGACACCAATCGCGTAAGACAATTGGATTTCACAGCGGTCCGCCAGACCGGCAGCGACAATGTTTTTCGCCACATAGCGTGCCGCATAGGCGGCTGAGCGGTCAACTTTCGATGGATCTTTACCGGAGAATGCACCACCACCGTGACGGGCTGCACCGCCGTAGGTATCGACGATAATTTTACGGCCAGTAAGACCACAGTCGCCCATTGGGCCACCGATTACGAAACGACCGGTTGGGTTGATGAAGTACTTGGTTTCTTTGGTCAGCCATTCGGCAGGAAGAACAGGCTTGATAATCTCTTCCATCACTGCTTCACGCAGGGTCTCGGTAGAGACGCTGTCGCAATGCTGAGTAGAAAGCACAACCGCATCGATGCCGACAATCTTGCCGTTGTCGTACGCAAAAGTGACCTGACTTTTGGCGTCTGGACGTAACCAATCTAGGGTGCCATCTTTACGCGCTTGCGCTTGGCGCTCGACCAAACGGTGCGAGTAAGTGATCGGGGCAGGCATAAGGACATTGGTTTCGTTGGTTGCGTAACCAAACATAATGCCTTGGTCGCCTGCGCCTTGATCTTTGGGATCGGCACGGTCAACACCTTGGTTAATATCTGGCGACTGCTTACCAATGGTGTTGAGCACCGCGCACGAGTTGGCATCAAAGCCCATGTCTGAGTGTACATAGCCAATGTCGCGAACCGTTTGGCGTGTCAGCTCTTCAATATCGACCCACGCTGAGGTGGTGATCTCGCCGCCGACCATTACCATGCCGGTTTTTACATAGGTTTCGCAGGCAACGCGCGCTTTTGGATCTTGCTCAAGAATTGCATCCAAAACGGCATCTGAAATTTGGTCTGCGATTTTATCTGGATGGCCTTCAGAGACAGACTCTGAAGTAAACAGGTGCTTAGCCATGTGACACTCTCATTGTTTATCAAGAATACCGACGATACGAGGCGAAATCGATCGCCGATCATCTCAGATGTTTTAACTTCTAGACGTCTATTCTATTCGTAATTGTGACAAACGCAAGCAAGTTGATGCATAGCGCTATCTATCTAGGTATAGCAAACGATTGCGCGGACAGGCGTTATTCGACGGCTACAGGCATAACATCATCGGCCATCTGAGCATCTGTCCACGCTTTGGGAGCACGAGTGATAAATCGCTCCACCAGTGTTTCTATGCGCAAAGGCAGTCGCCCCGAGGCGCTATATAACCGAATCGGTACCGCGGCCGACTGCCATTGTGGCAAACAGCGGATAATCTTGTCTGGATGATGTGTCTGATACCCTTCAGCATTCCATGTGGGTAGCAGGCCCACACCTTGTCCGTTGGCAATCGCATCGATTTGAATCGCAACCATATCGCAGTTAAACCGGCTGGGAAGCGCGCTCAAATGATAGGGAGCCTGATGGGAATGAAACAGCGTGAGCCCACGTCGGCGCAACGCAAACACATCCACCCAAGCATGATCATCTAACGCGGAGGGGTGTGAAAACGGACCATGTGCCTGAACATACGCGGGCGAGGCGTAAATGCCGTAGTGCCAGTGACCCAGTGTTTGGGTGCGACAATTGCTGGGGAGCATTACATCGTCGGCCCAGATAACAATGTCAGCCGCTTGGATACGCTGTGCACTCAGCTCACTGGTTAAGGTGATGGACACTTTGGGATGCTCGGTTAAAAAATGATTCAGTAAAGGACCAGCCCAGCCACGCATGAGCGCCGGATGGCAAATGACTTCAATTGGCCCTTTTAGCTCATTATTCAGACCGTGAATGGCTTCTTGGCTTTCCTCAGCCAGAGCCAAAATTTGCGAGCAATAGCGCGAAAAGGTTTCGCCGGCTTTAGTGAGTACCAACCGATTTCCCTGCCGTTGGGTTAACGCTTGGCCAAGGTCACTTTCTAATTGTGCCAGCCGCCGACTAATGGTCGATTTGGGCTGGTGGAGTGCGTCAGCCGCTGCGGTCAAGCTTTGATGGCGGCAAAGGGCATCGAACGCACGGATAGCGGCAAGGTCCTGCATACTTCCTTATCCTATTTTTCTTTTTTATCAGTAAGATGAAATAAATGCTTGCTTATTTCACGTTCTAAAACTGGAACAAGTTGTTCCAGTTTTAGGGCTGGGTTTCCTTACTCTAATATGAATAATTCTCACTAATCAAATGATAATTATTATCAAATAATGGAGTAAGATATGTCTAGTCGTCTTCGTCCCGTTGTGGTTGGGATGGTATTAGCGGGAATGCCTATAGCCTCACTTTCTGCCGCTGAGGCAGCCAACACGGAAACCATGGTGATCACCGCCTCTGGGTTTGAGCAGGTGACTGCCAAAGCACCTGCCAGTATTAGTGTGATCAGCCGAGATCAGTTAGAAGGGCGCTACTATCGTGATGTGACCGACGCATTAAAACGGGTACCGGGTGTGGTGGTGACTGGCGGTGGTGATACGACGGACATCAGTATTCGCGGCATGGCTTCAAAATATACCCTGATTTTGGTGGATGGCCGACGAACCTCAAGCCGTGAAACGCGCCCTAACAGTGACGGCCCGGGTATTGAGCAGGGGTGGCTGCCACCGCTACAAGCGATTGAACGTATTGAGGTCATTCGTGGCCCTATGTCAACCCTGTATGGCTCGGATGCGATTGGGGGGGTTATCAATATTATTACGCGTCGTGGTGAACAAGATTGGCACGGTAACGTGCAGCTGAGCACCGTGATGCAAGAAAATCGCGCATCGGGCGATGAGCAAAGCGCGAACTTTTACCTATCAGGCATGTTAAGTGACAAAGTTGGATTGAAACTGACGGGTCAAAACACGCAGCGCCAAGAAGATGATATCCAGTACGGCTATGAAGATAAGTCATTACGCTCTTTATCCACCACCTTGACTTACGATCATAATGATTTGCACCGTTGGGAGCTTGACCTCGGCGTCAACGCACAAGATCGCCGTGGTCATGTCGGCCGCTCCGTACCGAGTGACGATAGCCTTTGTCGCGGCAGCTGTGAGAACAGTAATAATGAATATCGGCGTCAGTCGATAGCCGTCAGTCACAAAGGGAATTGGGACTGGGGATGGTCTGACAGCCATTTGCAATACGAGCAGAGTCGGAATAAAAGCCGCGAAATGACCATCGAAAATACCGAATTTAAAACCAGTTTAGTGCGTGATTTCGAGGCGCATACCCTGACGGTTGGTGGCTCTGTTGTCTATGCGAAGTTGGAAGACTTTACCTCCAACCAAGCGTCGACCAAGACCAGTATCGATAATACGCAATCAGCGATTTTTGTTGAGGACGAATGGCGCGTCTTGGAGCCGTTGAGTGTGACTTTAGGGCTTCGTGTCGATCACGATGAAAACTACGATTACCACGCCAGTCCTCGCCTGTATGGGGTTTATCAAGTTACTGATAACTGGATTGTAAAAGGTGGGGTGGCGACAGGCTTTAAGTCTCCGCAGCTTCGCGAAATTACGCCTAACTGGGCCCAGGTGAGCCGTGGCGGTAATATCTACGGTAACCCCGACCTTGACCCTGAAACATCCGTGAATACCGAGCTGAGCCTCAACTATCAAGGGGATAACGGCATCACGGGGTCGATTGGTGTGTTCCACAATGACTTTAAAGACAAGATCACCCGTGTGACGTGCCCCGATACCGTATGTACTGCGGGACCAAACAAATGGGGCTCGGATCCAACTTATCGTGTCAATGTGGATGAAGCGGTTACCCAAGGGGTGGAAGCGAGTATTTTCGTGCCCATCGGTGATACGGTGGATGTAAGTGCCAGCTACACCTATACCGACTCGGAACAAAAAACCGGTGAATATAAAGGGCAGCCACTTAACCAGATCCCGAAATCGCTAGCGCATGGTGAAGTGAATTGGCAAGCGACCGAAAAACTCAGCCCATGGGCGAGCGTGACTTACCGTGGTAAAGAAATGGATCCGGTAACGGGCCCATCATCGCGCAGCAATATCGAACCTGCGTATACCATGGTGGATGCTGGGGCGAACTACCAACTGACCGATGCCATTGAGTTGCAAGGGGCGATATACAATCTGCTGGATAAATCGCTGGACTATGACGACTACGGTTATATCAGCGATGAGCGTCGCTACTGGGTAGGGATGAATATCCACTTCTAAGGAAGCTCCGACCTGTCTGTCTCTTTTATCCGGGATAGAGACAGCGATAACACTGCCGCGCCCGTTTTGGCCTGTTGCCAAACGGGCGTTTTTGGATTGGATAGAGTGATCAGGCACGTGATTGGCCTCACATAAGACGTGCGTCTTTTACGTGCTTGAGATACACTGGGCGACGTTGTCAAACGAGCACCGATGGACATGACACTAAGAGTCGCAATTAATGGATTTGGTCGCATAGGTCGCAGTGTATTGCGCGCCTTGTATGAAAGCGGCAAACAGGATCGCATCCAAGTGGTGGCGATCAATGAACTCGCGGAACCAGAAGGGATGGCCCACCTGCTGCAGTATGACTCCAGCCATGGGCGTTTCGGGTGGCCGGTGTCTTTCAATCAAGAACATCTGTTCGTTGCCACTGACAGCATTCGTCTTCTTCACTTATCCGAACTCCACCTTTTGCCTTGGCGCGACCTCGATGTCGATATTGTGCTCGACTGTACCGGTACATTCGGCACGCGCGCCGATGGTGAGGCTCACATTGCCGCGGGGGCGAAAAAAGTACTGTTTTCCCATCCCGCTAGCCAAGATGTCGATCGTACGGTTATTTTTGGTGTGAATCACGAAGCACTGACCAGCGATGATCGTATCGTCTCAAACGGTTCTTGTACCACCAACTGCATTGTGCCTGTGATTAAAGCGTTGG
Source organism: Salinivibrio sp. SS2 (assembly GCF_001722075.1). Classification (NCBI taxonomy): domain Bacteria; kingdom Pseudomonadati; phylum Pseudomonadota; class Gammaproteobacteria; order Vibrionales; family Vibrionaceae; genus Salinivibrio; species Salinivibrio sp. SS2. The sequence goes on from NZ_MEBP01000140.1 coordinate 20,877, forward strand.
ATGAGCACTTTGGCATTGAGTCAGGCACTATTACCACGATTCACTCGTCGATGAATGATCAACAAGTGATCGATGCCTACCATACCGATCTGCGTCGCACACGTGCGGCAAGTCAGTCTATTATTCCGGTAGACACCAAATTACATGTCGGGATTGGTAGGATTTTTCCGAAATTTTCTGACAAGTTTGAGGCGATCTCGGTCCGAGTACCGACGATAAACGTGACAGCGATGGATTTAAGTGTCACTGTACGTACTAAAGTGAAAGTTAATGACGTAAATCAAGCTCTGCAAACCGCATCTCGATGTACATTAGACGGTATCCTGGATTATACCGAAGCGCCCTTGGTGTCGATTGACTTCAACCATGACTCACACAGCGCCATTGTCGATGGGTCACAAACGCGGGTGAGTAACCATCAGCTGATTAAAACGCTGGTTTGGTGTGACAACGAGTGGGGTTTTGCCAACCGAATGTTGGATACCACCCTTGCCATGGCAGCGACAACGCAGTAGCCAGCAAGTGGGGGTATCGCCCTGATTAAGTCAGTTTCAATTTGCAACCTTATAGAGAGGACCTTATGTCTGTAATTAAGATGACCGACTTGGATCTTGCCGGAAAGCGTGTCTTTATCCGTGCAGACCTCAACGTGCCAGTGAAAGATGGCAAAGTCACATCTGACGCGCGTATTTTGGCGTCACTACCAACCATCAAGCACTGCCTGGCGGCAGGTGCGAAAGTGATGGTGACCTCTCACCTTGGCCGTCCTGAAGAAGGCCAGCCTGAAGACAAATTCTCGCTACAGCCTGTTGTGAACTACCTTGACGATGCATTGGATTGCAAGGTTAGCTTGGCCAAAGACTACCTGAATGGTCTTGAGCTTAATGCCGGTGAGCTGGTGGTTCTGGAAAACGTACGCTTTAACAAAGGCGAGAAAAAGAACGACGAAGCTTTATCAAAACAATACGCTGCTTTGTGTGATGTGTTTGTGATGGACGCATTTGGTACTGCACACCGTGCGCAAGCTTCGACTCACGGCGTGGGTATGCATGCACCGATTGCCTGTGCAGGTCCACTACTGGCGAACGAGCTAGACGCACTGGGTAAAGCGATGGACAACCCTGCACGCCCAATGGTGGCGATTGTGGGTGGTTCAAAAGTATCGACCAAATTGACTGTGCTGAAATCTCTGTCAACCGTGGCGGATCAGCTCGTTGTCGGTGGCGGTATCGCCAACACCTTTATCGCTGCAGCCGGTCACAATGTAGGCAAGTCTCTGTACGAAGCAGACTTGGTCGAGACCGCAAAATCACTGATGGAAGAGTGTCATATTCCAGTGGCAACAGATGTGGCGTGTGCCAAAGCGTTTGATGAAAACGCAGAAGCTGAGATCAAGCGTGTTGAAGACGTGCAAGACGATGACATGATCTTCGACCTAGGCCCAGAATCTACCCAAGCACTGGCTGCCATTCTGAAAAATGCCAAAACCATCCTGTGGAATGGCCCTGTAGGCGTGTTTGAATTCAAGAACTTTGAAGCGGGCACTAAGGGTATTTCACAAGCGATTGCAGAGTCAGAAGGCTTCTCTGTCGCCGGTGGCGGTGACACCTTGGCTGCCATCGATAAGTTTGGCATCAAAGCTGACGTATCATACATTTCCACAGGTGGCGGTGCGTTCCTCGAGTTTGTTGAGGGCAAACCACTACCAGCGGTAGAAATGCTAGAAGCACGTGCCAAAGACGCGTAATTGACGTGATAAAACGGGAGCGATGTCTCCCGTTTTCGCATTCGTTTGACTACAATAGGCCGAGTCGTAAACGATTGCACCATTTCTAGTTAAGGTGCTGTGGCACCTTCACGAAGTTTAAGCAAAGACAACCCGAGTTAATAGGACGAGAGCCATGTCTAAAGTTTTTGATTTTGTAAAACCTGGCGTTATCTGGGGCGATGACGTTCAGAAAGTATTTGAAGTCGCCAAAGAGAACAAATTTGCGCTGCCAGCAGTCAACGTGGTGAACACTGACTCTATCAACGCTGTGATGGAAGCCGCTGCGAAAGTAAAAGCACCGGTTGTTATCCAGTTCTCAAACGGTGGTGCTGGCTTCTTCCCAGGTAAAGGCCTGAAGCTAGACGGTCAAGAAGCTCAAATCAAAGGCGCAGTAGCGGGTGCAAAATATGTACACGCGATGGCTGAAGTCTATGGTGTGCCTGTGATCATGCACACTGACCACGCTGCGAAAAAATTGCTGCCATGGATTGATGGTCTGCTAGACGCTGGTGAAGCTTTCTACAAAGAACACGGTAAACCTTTGTTCTCTTCTCACATGATTGACCTGTCTGAAGAGTCACTGGAAGAGAACATGGAAATCTGTGCTGAGTACCTAGCGCGCATGGACAAAATGGGCATGACGCTGGAAATCGAACTGGGCATCACCGGTGGTGAAGAAGATGGCGTGGACAACAGCGATGTTGATACCGCCGATCTTTACACCAAGCCAGAAGAAGTTGCCTACGCGTACGAGAAACTGTCTGCAGTTAGCCACCGTTTCACCATCGCCGCTTCATTCGGTAACGTACACGGCGTGTACAAGCCAGGTAACGTGGTTCTAAAACCAACCATCCTGCGTGATTCTCAAGCTTACTGTGCAGAGAAATTTGGTCTAGCACCAAACGCACTGAACTTCGTATTCCACGGTGGTTCGGGTTCTTCACAAGCAGAGATCGAAGAGTCTATCGGTTACGGTGTGATCAAAATGAACATCGACACCGATACCCAGTGGGCAACTTGGAACGGTATTCGTCAATACTACCAAGAGAACGAAGCCTATCTGCAAGGCCAAATCGGTAACCCGAAAGGCGACGACCAACCAAACAAAAAATTCTACGACCCACGCGTATGGCTACGTAAAGGTCAAGAATCTATGGTTGCCCGTCTCGAGCAAGCATTCTCTGACCTTAACGCGATTGACGTACTGTAAGTATCGTTTCTCCGGTCATCAAAACCCGCCGTTTGGCGGGTTTTTTTATACCTGATTGGGTACCACTTCGGACACGTCGCCTATAACTGTCTCAGTTTCGTGCTACAAAGCTAGACACAAGTAGGCCAAACCCTGTTAGCATAGCGTTATCATTGATGGTCCAAAAAGAGGGACAAGGGAATGAGTGAGGAAAACGCGGTATTAGAAGGCGCTAAGTTTGCGCAAACATGGTTTGTCGATCACCAAGATCTATTGATCCAGTATGGCGTGAACATCTTGTCTGCGTTACTGATCCTAATTATCGGTAACCTCGTGGTGAAAGGTTTGGCCAATTCACTGGCTGCGGTGATGCGTAAGCGTCAAATGGATAACGCGGTGGTGGAGTTTATTCACGGCTTGGTGCGTTATCTACTCTTTATCATTGTATTGATTGCCGCGCTCAGCCGGATTGGGGTACAAACCGCGTCTGTCATCGCGATTCTCGGTGCGGCAGGTTTAGCGGTAGGCTTGGCTTTGCAAGGCTCACTAGCCAACTTTGCTGCTGGTGTCTTAATTGTTACCTTTCGTCCATTTAAATCAGGTGATTACGTCGAATTGGCAGGCGTTGCCGGTTCGGTCGAGTCGATTCAAATTTTCTCCACAGTATTGACCACGCCTGACAATAAGATGGTGGTGGTGCCGAATGGCTCGGTGATCAGTAGTCCAATCACCAACTACTCTAAACATGCGACACGTCGTATTGATTACACCATTGGCGTGTCTTACAACGCGGATCTGAAAAAGACCAAAGCCATTTTAACCGAGGTGGTGACCAATCATCCTCTGGTCATGAAAGATCCTGCACCGACAATTGGTGTCATGACACTGGCGGACTCATCCGTGAATTTTGTGGTTCGCCCTTGGGTGAAAACCAGCGACTATTGGAGCGTGTATTACGAGCTACTGCAGTCGATGAAAGAAGCTTTGGACGAGCACAATATTGAGATCCCATTCCCGCAGATGAGTGTACATATTAACCGCGGTGATTTGAGTGAATAACTTGCGCTTTAACGTTGATCATCAAACGGCACCCAATGGGTGCCGTTTCAGACTGCTGACAAAGGTCTAGCTTTCGAGCTAGACCTTTGATCTAATAGGAGTGTTGCAA
>NZ_MEBP01000141.1:0-26343 GCF_001722075.1 Salinivibrio sp. SS2
TGTCAGCAGTCTGAAACGGCGCCTTCGCGCCGTTTTTTGTTTATTCGTGATTACCTCATTCTGTCACTAAGGGGTATCCGCTCTCACCAGATCAGACGCGTTTGTCAGGCCTTGCTCATTGAGCGTATGCCACGCCTTCAACTGCAACGGGCTCAGCTCCGCCACTTCAATTGGCACCCCTTGTTGCACCGCCAGTGCGGCACGATAACGTCGCGTGGAAATATCCATCCGCTCAAGTTTGGCAATAATCGCAGGATCGGGGGGAAGGAAAATACGTTGCTGGGTTTCTTTCTCCGTACGCGACAGTGGACGATGAGCTTCCACCATAATTCGTCCATCTGGTTCAATGCTGACCTTGGTTGCCGTATCAATGATCCGCACGGGCGTGTTGACATCCACCGCCTCAAAAAGCCAAGCCACATCATCAGGCCGCAACCGGATACAGCCGGCACTGACGCGTAAACCAATACCAAATGACTTATTCGTACCATGAATTAAATACTCGCCATTCCCATAGCCGAGCCGCAGTGCATGGCGTCCTAACGGGTTATCGGGACCAGCAGGGACCACGTCTGGCAACACAATATTGCGTGTCCGCTTATATTCCTCTCGAATGCTTTGCGGCGGCGTCCACGTCGGGTTTTGGCGCTTTTGGCTGACGTAAGTTTGCATCACGGGCGTTTCACGGCCAATTCGTCCGATGCCAATCGGAAAAACATGAACCCGCCGCTCTTCCTCTGTTGCGTCCTTCTCTCCTTGAGGCTTGGGCGGATAATAATAGAGCCTGAGCTCCGCCAAGTTGATCACAATCCCTTCGTAGGGAGTGTCAGGCAACAGATGCTGCTGAGGTAGCTTGATCAGCGTACCGGGCTCTGGCAAGTACGGATCTACGCCGGGGTTTAGCGTCAATAATGCTAAAAAGCCGATATCATACTGTTTTGCAATGGCTTCAAGATGCTCGCCTTCTTGCACCTCGTGCATGGAGGCGTAACCGACAAGCCGACTGCCATCCAAAGGTAACGGATAGCTCACCGCCCATGCAGGGGAAACGCTCAGTCCCCAACCGATGGCAAGCACCCAAAGCGCATGATAAAACCGCTTAAAAATACATCCTTGCGCCGGCTGCGCCTTCAAATTCAATATCGCCTTTCTCCTCCCAGTACCATGTGGTACCGGCTTCCGCAAACAACTCTACATCACCGGTGCCTACGGGAAGTGTCACCCCTAGCCCAGCTCTCGGTCCCCACTGATGGGTAGAATCGTCTACCCACTGACCACCAGCATAGATATACATGGGCGCATATTCCATCCGGCCTAGCCATTCCCCTAAATTCCACGTCCCATCGATCGCAATCCCAAACTTATCGATCCCAGCTTGAATTTTAAATTGGTCTTGCTTGATGGTCACACCGGACATCGGCGATCCCAGAAAAACGCCGGCCGCCAAGCCATCAGCTGCCCGAGCCGGAAAAGAAATCGAAGCGGCAAGTAAACATGCCGAACCACATAGCCAAGCTATTGTTTTCATTATCATCCATCGAGTTCATGTCACAGAGACACCAAGCACTGCAATTACCGTTCCAACTTATAAGCCTCAATACGCCCGAAATCGGTCATACTTCGACCAACATTGGTGTACGCATCATGGCTTTAGTCTTTCACCGGGTAAACATAGAGGCAAATCTCTGCCGCCACTATTAAGCCGACGCCTGCGTTGCCGATATCTCTTTTAGTGGCAGAACTAGACATACTTCGCCCAATCACACCGACTTGTGATGAGAAAGTGCGCACAGAGTGGCGTTTCTCTCTGATTTATTGGGCGATTTTGGTGATATAATGCATACTTTATGACGTGCGATAAATCAGTCGTGTTTTGGTAGGAGTGGCTCGTTTTTGTTAGATGATCTCGTCTCGCTCGCGCTTCGACAATTTCAACAAGATTGCGTCAAGCTTTGCGAACATCATTACCCCACGGTGCATAACCGCGGGATGCGTGACCCACACATGGGTAAAGCACTAGCACGTCGTTTAATGCGCGTGTTGGAAGCGCACGACCGCCCCGCTCAGTTTCACTTGCTTGACGACAGTCGTCCCCACAGCCAAACCGTTTATCAACTGCAACTGGATGGCGCCGCGGTTTACATTCTTGCCCACCGTCTGCTCAGTGGGAATTTGGCCTGTCGTGATGCACTGGTGCGCGATGTTGCATGGTTGCTCAACCACGGTATTACCAATCCGGCCGAGCCCGGGCGAGTGATCATTGTCAGCGACCACTGGATAGATAGAACCAATGCCAGCAAAGCGATTCCTTCTTGGTGGCTAGGCCATCAACCGATTCATGCCGACTCATACCGCGCGCAAGGGATTAAACTGACCAGTGCGACCACCAGCCTCGCCGAGACCATCGAACCATTGGGGCTGACCGACGGACGCTATCGCATTTTCCACCCTTTGTTTCGTAAAAAAGATGGCCTGCCGTTGCATAAGTACCTACTACTCACCGCCACCTTTCCACTCGGCGTAGACGAATAACTCTTACTCGCTTGGCTTATACCACACCGATTGGAAATCGAACCAACCCACCGCATTCGATGCCACATCTTGCAAGTCCGGCGTGGCAACCACACCCGTCCAGATATGAAATAGCGGCACCACCTGCTGGGCAACCAGCTCACGCGCCAAGGCTTCAGCGCAATCTGGCTTAGCCTGCTCACGCCAACGGGTAGTGTAATAGGTAACCTTACTTAGCAACTCGTCGGTGAACGCATGCAAGAAAAGATCGTGATTGCCCAACCAATTAAATAATCCCTCTTCCCCGCGGATCCCAAAACTGATCGCCCCTAACCAGATGTCGATTTTTCGGCTGTATTTCCCGCCAAAATACGCATCTGGCGACAGCGCCATGGTTTCCACTTGAATGCCTTCTTCGGCCAAATGCGCTTCAATGGCAGTTGCGATCAGCGGATAAAGAGGATGGTCCGCCAAATAAGCCACACTCAATCGCGTCGGGCCCGGTAGCTCTGGCATCGATACCGGTTGGGTGTGATGGATCCAACCGGGCATCAAGCCATATGCATTAAACAAGCGGTATTCACCCATCCCGTTCGCGGCTAAACGCGGCAGCAATTGCAAGGAGGACAACTTGGCATGCAAGTAAGCACGCCAGCGCGCACTTTTCGCCAACCCATCACGACAATTGAGCATCAAATACCCCGCCCCTTGGTCCATTTCAAGCTTTTGGCTTAACGCGGCTGGCGGCTTAACCGCATAATCCGGCATACGATCCGTACTCGGGGTGAGATAACACATGGCCGCTTCATCAAACACCATCAACTGGATTTCATCCGTTAACGCGCGATAGCCAAAGTAATCATCAAAGGCTTGGAGCACCAAGCGGTGATCCTGACGCTCAGCCACACGATAGGGGCCTGTGCCAATTGGCTGATCTGCAAACCCTTTTTGCTGATCGCAATCGGCGGGTAAAATAACCGCTTCAGGCAAGGTTAACGCATGATCAAAACGCGGGTCGGGTGACGAAAGCGTTATATCAATGATCCGTGCGGCAGGTGATGTCACTTTAGCGATGTGGGCAAAAAACCGTCGAGACGATAGCGCAGACAAACTCGCCACCACATCGTTTTCACGCATCATACGGCCATCATGAAACCGCACGCCGGGGCGCAGATAAAAGCGCCAATGGGTATGGCTAAGCGCTTCCCAATGGTGAGCTAAATCCGCACAGACTTGCTTATTACCCTCTTGGTATTTCACCAGCCCGTTAAAAATCTGCCCCACCAAGTGCTCTTCAGAACGGCGCAGAGGGGTACGCGGATCAAGGCTTTCAAGCTGACGATAATACGGCAAGCGCACAATCTGGCGACCATTTAAGGTGCTCGGCCCCAATTGCTTTTGGATCAACGCCGCAAGCTTGGTCGAATCGTTATCCAAACAGGCGAGTGCTTGGTCCATTTTGCCCTGCGCTAACCAATGAGCCGCCTGCTCGTCACGCAGGGCTGACTCGGTACGCAAAAACGTCAGCCGTGACAATTTGCCTCGCCCAACGGATGGCGCCCAAGTCAGCCAATGTTGCTCCTCCAATTTATTTAGGACCATCCGCGCATTACGCCGCGTACACACCAAAATATCGGCAATCGCCTGTAACGTGGTATCCGAATCTTCCCCGTTAAAGTGATGATAAAGACGGGTAAATTGTGCGCGTAGCCGCTGTCCAGACATAAAAGGGGAACCTAAAGGCAGTATCAGTTATTATTGATACTTCCTATTTTACGCGACAACGGACAGTCCGTCTGCTCAGTTTGAACGCAATCAGATCGAGGCTGTGATCTCTGGCAGGCTTTATTTTCGCGTGCTGTAGCGCAGCGATTGTTATTTCTGCTCACTCCGCTATGATGCCTGTTGATTGTTGTTATCGCATGTGGTGTTTATGGACGCGTCTGAAATTATTTCCCATTTTGAAGTCAAGCAACGTTGGATGGCCTGCCATGTTAAACAAGCCCAATATCCAACCGCTGAAAGCTTGGCCGGTTTCGAGCGCTACCATGCCGAAGAGACGTTACCCACTCCTGCGACTCGGCCATCTGCCCCAGCCCACGCACCCTTGACACTTTATTGGGTCGATAACCATCCATTGATGCTGCAATACGCCAAGCTACAAGCGGCACAGTGGCCGGACGATACCCGCCCCGACATGCTTGCTTACTTCGCGCAGCTTGCCCTGCATGATGGCGTAGAAATTGCCGAAGCCACGGTCTCTTTGTGCATTGGCACCCAACACGGCGAAACCTGCGCCGCCGCCATGCGGGTAGATACCCAAGAAAACGGCCAGCTAATCAGCGGTATTTATGATCTAGTTGCACCCACTGAAGACGCCCGCGCACAACTTCTACGCGCAATGATGGAGGCGACTGACGACAACCGCCAATGGGTGATAGCGCGTTAGCGTTTAACTCTGCTGCTTGAATGGGATTGACCATACTATCCTGATTACAAAGTTATCGACAAACACGCTATGACAGTGAGTGTGTATTACAAAAGTCCGCATAAAAGATCGGCCAATAATCGGCTGCTAGGTGTCACGACAGAATGCAGCCCGAGCTCTAATTTCATCAGTTACGCGCTTGACCAGCACAATCAACTGATTAAACTGTGTGTATTTATATACACCAAAAATCATAACCGCCCTCCAGTTAAGGTGTATGCGAAATATAAGTCAGCACAAATCTCAGTTTAAGAGATGGGTTCAACATGGATATATCGAACAAACTATGCAGCGGAAGCAATGTTTATGGATGATTTATGCCCCACTAAATATTATATCGCCCACCCCGACATTGAACACGGAAGTCACCAAAGCGTTTATGCTCACTTACAAGCTGTTAGCCAACTAGCAGGCCAGCTTGCTGAAAAAATAGGTTTTGTCGAGCAAGGGCAACTGATTGGCTTGCTGCATGACTTTGGTAAATACAGCAGCACGTTTCAAGCGTACATGCGCCTGATTATCGCAGAACAAACGAGATGTAACCCAGATAACGATGACGGTAACGCTCAAAACCCAACGAGCAGAAGCCTAAAAGGTAAAATTGATCACTCTAGTGCAGGTGCACAGTGGGTTTTTAATACACTATTACCCCATTTAAGTCAGTTACAACAACAAGATAAAACGCTTATCCCTTACGGTCTCGCCATTGCGCAAGCACTGAGTATGTGTATTGCCTCGCATCACAGCGGCTTGATTGATAGTTTGTCCGAAAATGATAACGTTTTTGCTAGCCGGATTAAAAAGAATGATGAATTAAGCCATTTAAAAGAATGCAGCAAAAACGCTGATCCCAGCCTTATCTCGCAAGCGCAATCACTCGCAAGTTATGAGTTTTTGTTACAAAGTAGTCAAAGTCTTAAAATTATGGTTGATAGGTTTGAGCTATCAGCCACTGAGCATGATTACTACCTTGGCATGTTTACCAAAATGCTATTCAGCTGTCTAATTGATGCCGATCGAATTGACAGTGCCGACTTTGAGCAGCCATTCAATAAACCTGAGCGTTTTTCCAAGCCTGACTGGTCGTCTGCTTGCCATAAAATAGAAAGCTTTATCGCAAATTTTAAGCCAATCAATCCAATCGATCATATTCGTGCCGAAATATCAGATAACTGTTTTAATCGCGCACAAGGTGAAACGGGCATTTATAGTTTGACTGTTCCCACGGGTGGCGGTAAAACTTACGCAAGTTTGCGCTTTGCCCTACATCACGCAAAAAAGCATAATCTTGATAGAATTATCTACATCATACCTTTCACCTCAATCATTGAGCAAAATGCTAATGCTATTCGTGAAGTGTTAGACGATGAAACCGCAGATGGGTGGGTTTTAGAACATCATTCTAATTTAGAACCAGAACAACAAACATGGCGCTCAAAGCTGGCATGCGAAAATTGGGATAAACCCATCGTTTTAACAACCATGGTACAGTTTCTGGAAAGTCTATTCGCAAGCGGAACGCGTGGGGCAAGACGTTTGCACCAACTCAGTCATGCGGTACTCGTGTTTGACGAAATCCAAACGCTCCCTATCCGTTGCGTTCATTTATTCAACAATACCATTAACTACTTAACACATTACTGCAACACTACGGCGGTAATATGTACCGCGACTCAACCTTTACTCAATCAATTACCCGAACAAATAAAGCAGTTTGGTGAATTACAATTATCGCTAGAAAATGAACTAACCCCAAATATTGAAACGCTTTATCAACAGCTAGAACGAGTAAAAATAAATAACGCCACCAAAAAAGAGGGGTGGAATGAGGCTGAAATCACTGAACTTGTGCAACAGCAATTATCAGCAGTGCAAAGTTGTTTAGTGATTGTAAACACTAAAGCGTGGGCAAAGAAATTATTTCAAGCTTTGCAAAGTCAAGGTATTGATGACACGAAAATCTTCCACTTAAGTACAGGCATGTGTTCGGCTCATCGTAAACAAATTCTAGATGCAGTGAGAGCGCGCTTGTCCAACGGTCTGGAAACTTTGTGTATCAGCACCCAGCTTATTGAAGCGGGGGTGGATGTAGATTTTGGCAGTGTTATACGCTTCGTCGCGGGTCTAGACTCACTCGCCCAAGCAGCAGGACGCTGCAACCGAAATGGTAAGCAAGAAAAAGGGAATGTTTTTGTTCTTAACCCTGCCGAAGAAAATGTCGGCATGCTACACGATATAAAAACAGGCATTGCTGCAACAAACCGCATATTCACCGAGTTTTCTGATGAAAATTTGCTGAAACCACAAGCAATGAGCCAGTATTTTCAGTACTACTTTTATGATCGTCATAAAGAGATGGCCTACCCTATCAATCAGGATCAAAGCTTACTTAATTTATTGAGCTCTAATCAAAGAAACATCAATAAAACAACGTTTACCTTAAAACAATCTTTTATGACGGCAGCGAAACAGTTTAAAGCCATTGATGCGCCTGTGCATTCCGTGATTGTGCCATTTAATGAGGATGCGCAAAGCATCATCACACAGTTATGTGGGCTGGATAAGCGCTTTGATGCACAAAGTTACCGCCGTTTATTAAAAGCTGCACAAAAGTACAGTGTGAATATTTTCCCGAATGTATGGCAAAAACTCACCGATCAGCATGCGGTGTACTCCATAGCGGAAGATGAAGCCGTCTTTTACTTAAGTGAAGAATTTTACAGCCAAGAGTTTGGCTTGAGCTTAGAAGTAACAAACACTCAGCAAGATTTCATTTTTTAAATTCAGTCATGTTTTTAACAAGGAGATCCATGTGAAAAACAGTATTAGTTTTAGATTATGGGGCAGGCATGCTTTATTTACCGACCCCATAACTAGAGTAGGAGGTGAAAAGTGTACTTATCACATTCCTACTTACGAGGCGATCAAAGGGATTTTAAAATCCATCTACTGGAAACCAACACTTATTTGGCATGTTGATAAAGTCAGGGTAATAAAACCACTGCGTACCCAAACGAAGGGAACGAAGCCGTTAAACTGGGGAGGAGGTAATACTTTGGCGTATTACACCTTTTTGCATGACGTTGAATACCAAATTGAAGCCCATTTTGAGTGGAATGAACATCGCCCTGAATTAGCAAAAGATCGCGTTGACGGTAAGCACTTCGCCATCGCTCAACGCATGCTTGAAAAAGGTGGGCGTCAAGATATTTTTCTAGGGACTCGCGATTGCCAAGGTTACGTTGAACCTTGTGTCTTTGGTGAAGGAGAAGGCGCTTATGACGATATAGACGAGCTAGGTTTTGGCTTAATGTTCCACAGTTTTGGTTACCCAGATGAAACAGGCAACAACGAACTGATTAGTCGATTCTGGCATGGTGTAATGAAGAACGGTGTCATTGAATACCCCCATGTAACAGCATGTCCCGTAACGCGTCATGTGCGAAAAATGAACCCAAAGCGTTTTGAGCTTGAACAAAATGTGCAGGGTGTTGAACAGACGGAGAGTTGGTTATGACTTGGTTAACGACGCTCTATAAAACCTATGATGAGCTTGAAAAACTGAATAACACCTTGCCATTTGAACAGCAAGTAATGCCGATTTGTCACACACTGCAGAATGCACATATACACGTAGTTATAAACAATCAAGGTGAGTTTATTCGTGCCGAAGTGCTCGAAAAAACACAAGTAGTATTACCTGCAACTGAACAGTCAGCTGGGCGTAGCAGTGGTTTATGCGCACATGCATTAGCAGATAAAGTCCAATACGTTGCGGAAGACTATGCAGCTTTCGGTGGACTTAAAAAGTCTGGCTTTGAATTGTATCAAGCGCAATTAAAAGCTTGGTGTGACTCAGAGCATAGTCATCCAGCAGTGCGCGCTATCTACCAGTATATAGAAAAAGGGACAGTCGTCGCTGATTTAATCGCTGAGAAAGTGCTACATGAACAAGATGGAAAACTGTTAACTAAATGGGACAATGACCAAGCGCCACCCACATTACTAAAAACTCTACCAAAAGAAAAAGGGTCATTCGATCAAGGCTCGGCTTTAATTTGTTGGAGCGTAGAAACCCCCGGTGACCCACAATCGAAAACTTGGCTTGATCCAAGTATACAAAAAAGCTGGATTGCTTTTGATAGTCAAAATGGTGATAGCATAGCCATGTGTTACGCTACGGGTGAAGATAAGTTTGCTGCTAGCAGCCACCCAGCAAAAATACGACATAGTGGTGATAAAGCCAAATTGATCTCTGCCAATGACAAAAGTGGCTATACCTTTAGAGGTCGTTTTTCATCCAATGAAGAAGCATGTAACATTAGTTTTGAAGTGACACAAAAAGCTCACAATGCACTGCGTTGTTTGTTAACTAAGCAAAGTGTTTTTAGAAATGGCGATCAAGTTTATTTAGCTTGGGCAGTATCAGGTAAAACCGTGCCTAAACCTACCGAGCCAGATTTTAGTGACTTGGCACGTTTGTTATCAGAAACCGATAGCATTGATCACACAAAAGATCTAGGTCGAGCTTACGCCAATCAGTTAAAGCGTTACTTTCACGGCATTAAAGCCCAAAACCAGCTGGATGATAACGAACAAATCGCACTGCTAGGACTAGATTCCGCAACGCCGGGGCGAATGGGTATTTTGTATTATCGTGAAACCATAGCAAAAGAGTTTTTAGCACGATTAGAGCAATGGCAGCTTGACCTAGGGTGGCAGCAAAGAGTTAAGATTAACGAAAAATGGCAATGGGTTTATAGTGCGCCAAGTTTATTCCGAGTGCTGGATGGTGTGTACGGCGATGTACTTAAATCAGCCGAGACCTTAAAGAAAAATCTTATCACACGTTTATATCCTTGTATCGTTGAAGGCAGACCTATTCCGCAAGATATAATGCAAAGCGCGTTTCATCGTGCAGTTAATCGTGTTGCCTATAAGTCCGATCAAACTTGGCTTTGGTTACAAAACTTAAGTATTGCCTGCTCACTAATAAAAGGATTTTACATCCGAACACCCCATTCAACTATTCAAAAGGAATATCCAATGGCATTGCAAAAAAACAACGCTAGTCGCGACTATTTGTTTGGTCGCTTACTAGCAGTGGCAAACAAAGTTGAAAAAATAGCACTTTCTAGCAGTGAAGCAAACCGTTTAACTACCGCAGAGCGTTTTATGGCACAATTTGTTAATCGACCAGCATCAACATGGTTAAGCATTAGCACTGCATTGTTACCCTATCAACAGCGAATTTTTAACAACTATCAAGGATATGACAAAGCCACTAAAGCACTTATCAGTGAAATAACTGACATGTTTAATCCAACTGACTTTAAGTCAAATGGTAAGCTAAGCCCCGAGTTTTTGCTAGGTTTTCATAACCAAATGATGTGGTTAGACTCTCATAAAGTAGAGAATGGTCAATGGGTTAATAAAGTTAACAACGAACAATCTAAAGAAAGTTCGGAAGAAGTAATTAAATAAAAGGGATATCATCATGAGTTTACAAAATAAAATCGACTTTGCTTTAATCTTTAATGTCTCAAATGCCAACCCCAATGGTGATCCACTGAATGGCAACCGCCCACGTACAGACTACGACGGCTTTGGTGAAATTACTGATGTTTGCTTAAAAAGAAAAATACGTGACCGTTTACAGGAGGCAGGTGAAACGATTTTTGTTCAATCAGATGAAAAGAAAACTGATGGTATGACCAGTTTACGAAACCGCGCTGAATCAGACGAGTTCGGCTTAGGTAAAGATACCTTCAACAGTAAAAAAACAACGCCGAATCAGGCTGCAAAATTATGCTGTGAGAAATGGCTAGATGTACGTGCATTCGGTCAAGTTTTTGCGTTTAAAGGTGCGGGCGCTGATGGTGTTTCTATTCCAATCCGTGGGCCTGTCACTATTCAAAGCGCGTTTAGTATCGAGCCTGTGAGTATTACTAGCACACAAATCACTAAGAGTGTAAGCGGTGAAGGCGACGGAACTAAAAAGTCATCAGACACCATGGGTATGAAGCACCGTGTAGATAAAGCAACCTACGTAGCCTTCGGTGCAATGACTCCTCAGTTGGCTGAAAAAACAGGCTTCAGTGACACAGATGCAGAAAAAATCAAGGCTGTATTAGTAAAGCTGTTTGAAGGTGATGCATCATCCGCTCGCCCCGAGGGTTCTATGGATATTTCCCACCTTGTATGGTGGAAGCATGCCTCTAAGTCTGGCCAGTATTCATCGGCAAAAGTGCATCAAACGCTAAAAGCGCACATTGAACAAGGTTTACCGCTTGAAACTGCCGCGCTAAATGATTCGCTATTAAGCGCTTTACAAGGTTTAGAGCCCGAAGTTATCGAAGGATTCTAATGATTGACGTTCGCCTCATCAACATATCCGCTCTACAACACTTTGCTTTTTGTCAGCGCCAATGTGCGCTGATCCACTTAGAGCGTGTGTGGCAAGAAAACTACCTAACGGCACACGGACAGCAGTTACATGAGCGCGTTGATAGTGGCGAACCAGAAACTCGTAAAGGTGTTCGCTTTGAGCGTGGCGTAGTTGTGACTGCGCCACGATTAGGCCTAACGGGTAAGTTAGATTTACTCGAGCACCATAGACAAACAGACCAATTCGTTCCAGTTGAGTATAAACGAGGGAAACCAAAGATTAGTGATATCGATAAGGTACAGCTGTGCGCACAAGCCTTGTGTATTGAAGAAATGCTATCCGTGACAGTCACTCATGGTGCACTTTGGTATTGGCAAACACGCAAACGCACTGACATTGAAATCGATCACCAACTAAGATCAAAAACTAAAGCCTTAATAGCGCGAGTACAACAGTTATTTAAAACCAGAAAAACACCTCCGCCAACGAAAGGTAAACACTGCAAGGCATGTTCTTTGATTGAGATATGTCAGCCAGATCTAACCCATAATGATGGCTCAGGCGATTATGTAGCTAGATTATTCAAGTCGGAGGATGAATGAAAAAACTGCAAAATGCACTTTATATCACCAAAGACGGCGCCTATTTGCATAAGCAACGCGAAACCTTATTAATAGAAAAAAAAGAGGATGGTGAAAAACAAAAGCTGATGCAGATCCCTATTCATTCTATTGGTAGTATATTTTGTTTTGGAAATATTATGGTTTCACCGCAGTTACTTGGATTTTGTGGCGAAAATGGAACACATCTAGCGTTTTTTGATATGCATGGACGCTTTCTAGCAAATATTGTTGGTAAGCAAACGGGTAATATCTTGCTACGCAGACAGCAGTTTAATGTTAAAGAGCAACATGCAGACGAGATTGCCAAGCATATTGTTGCCGCAAAAATACGCTCATCTCGTATGTTGCTTTTACGTTTTAGACGCAACCACAACGCTACATTACCATTAGAAAAAGCAATTGATCGTTTAAAGCAAATTATTGAACAGCTAAAAGGCGTTAGCGACTACGATACAATTTTAGGGCTAGAAGGTGAAGCCGCATCACACTATTTCTCTGCTTTTGCAGACATGTTTAAAGGCAACGATAAAAGACAACTGTTTAACAAACGCACTCGAAGGCCACCTAAAGATCCAGTCAACAGCGTCATTTCACTACTTTACTCGGTGTTAGGACAAGAGATCAGTGGTGCATTACAAGGTGTAGGATTAGACCCGCAAGTTGGTTTCTTACACAAAGAAAGGCCTGGAAGGAATAGTTTAGCGCTCGATATTTTAGAAGAGTTTAGAGCCTATATTGTTGATAGCATTGCCTTAAAACTCTTTAACAATAAAACCCTCACGACTAACGACTTTAAGACAGATTGTCTCGGTGGCGTAACCATAAAAGAAGAAGCACGAAAATTAATTTTCCAGGCTTATCAAGCAAAAAAACAAGAAGAAATCATGCACCCTTTTTTAAAAGAAAAGGTTCAAATTGGTTTATTACCGCATATTCAAGCCATGCTCCTAGCACGTCATTTACGAGGAGATCTAGCTCATTATCCACCTTTTGTGATAAAAAAATAAGGAGTTTGCGTAATGATGGTGTTGGTGACTTATGATGTATCCTTTGACAGTGATGATGGCAAAAGACGCCTCAGACAGTTGGCGAAAGTATGCTTAGACTATGGAGTGAGAGTGCAATACTCTGTATTTGAATGTGACGTAGATGCAGCACAATGGTTAACGTTTAAAGATAAACTTTTGGCTATTTATGACTCTGAGGTAGACAGTTTGCGCTTTTACAAGCTCGGCAAAAATTGGCATAACAAAGTCGAGCATCACGGTGCTAAAGTCGCCATAGACATATTCAAAGATACGCTTATTTTATAATCGCTAGGCCTGAGTTCTCATCAAAACACTGGAGATCTAGCGATCGTATAAGCTCTTTAAAAATATGGAAAAATTTTATTTTTATAAATTAAAACAAATTTGTAGTGTTCAACTGCACAAGGTTAGCGAAAAACGCTACATTGTGTTAGGTTACACCTGCCCTGAAGAATGGGCGGTCGCGCCTCCCGCAGGCGCGTGGATTGAAACCAGCACTGCCGGTACCTATGACTTTTTGATCGTGGTCGCGCCTCCCGCAGGCGCGTGGATTGAAACTGTTTATCAGACTGATGCATTAGGCCGCACTGTGGTCGCGCCTCCCGCAGGCGCGTGGATTGAAACTTGATTGAGGCGCATCAGCGCCAAGTCAACGAGATCGCGCCTCCCGCAGGCGCGTGGATTGAAACATGTATTCGTCTTGCGTCAGACCATCCGGCAAAAGTCGCGCCTCCCGCAGGCGCGTGGATTGAAACTATCGAATCAATCAAGTAAGACGAAGCCGGGAACGTCGCGCCTCCCGCAGGCGCGTGGATTGAAACGAACACGGCTGCTTCGGTATCCATTACCGCTTGGTCGCGCCTCCCGCAGGCGCGTGGATTGAAACATCTGCAAACGGATTAATTGACGTGGCTAATGAGTCGCGCCTCCCGCAGGCGCGTGGATTGAAACGATTGGCAAACCGCAGATTTAGCCATCGAGCTGGTCGCGCCTCCCGCAGGCGCGTGGATTGAAACTCGCGTAACGCATCAATCTCCGCCTGTTTCTTTGTCGCGCCTCCCGCAGGCGCGTGGATTGAAACACGTATGCCACTGGCCGCTTGGCGGTGGCTTTTACGTCGCGCCTCCCGCAGGCGCGTGGATTGAAACGAGCATTCGCTCGGTCTAATTGAGGAAGTAACGCGGTCGCGCCTCCCGCAGGCGCGTGGATTGAAACTTGCAACGTCATTTGCTGATTTGCGTTTTGCTGCGTCGCGCCTCCCGCAGGCGCGTGGATTGAAACCGCTACTCCTTACTAGAGTTTTTGCTACGCACCGTCGCGCCTCCCGCAGGCGCGTGGATTGAAACTTGATTCACCGGGCGGGATGGTTAATGGTCTGTTTGAGGTCGCGCCTCCCGCAGGCGCGTGGATTGAAACGAGCTCAGGACGCGCGGTGATGCTAAAGTTGGTTGTCGCGCCTCCCGCAGGCGCGTGGATTGAAACTTTTTCGTGGTGTTAGTTTGGTCGTTGGCAAAGATGTCGCGCCTCCCGCAGGCGCGTGGATTGAAACTCATCAATCTCAACAAAGCCTGATGCCGACTCGTGTCGCGCCTCCCGCAGGCGCGTGGATTGAAACAAAGTGATTCACCGGATCGGCGGCGACGTTCCGGTCGCGCCTCCCGCAGGCGCGTGGATTGAAACTTGGCCGTGTCGTTATGAGTATGAAAAAAGAATAAGTCGCGCCTCCCGCAGGCGCGTGGATTGAAACTTAGCTTCTGCGGGGTGGTTCGCGCAGCGGTAGCGTCGCGCCTCCCGCAGGCGCGTGGATTGAAACCGGTGTATATGCCATATGCGGCAATAGTACGCCGTCGCGCCTCCCGCAGGCGCGTGGATTGAAACATTGTTGCCTGCTGATCAGGTCAAAGGGCAAGTTAGTCGCGCCTCCCGCAGGCGCGTGGATTGAAACACATCAACGGCGTGCCCTATCTGCGTGAAGACGAGGTCGCGCCTCCCGCAGGCGCGTGGATTGAAACCAACTGGAACTGGCGCAACGGCGGAACCTCTTCGTCGCGCCTCCCGCAGGCGCGTGGATTGAAACTTTCCAGTCGCGCGGGAATCGCGTTAGCTCGACGTCGCGCCTCCCGCAGGCGCGTGGATTGAAACCAGCGCCATGTTCTGCATCACTGCCGCTGCCAAGTCGCGCCTCCCGCAGGCGCGTGGATTGAAACAAGCCATCGATGGCCATTCGGCCTGAGCCAATCGTCGCGCCTCCCGCAGGCGCGTGGATTGAAACTCGCGTAACGCATCAATCTCCGCCTGTTTCTTTTGTCGCGCCTCCCGCAGGCGCGTGGATTGAAACAAGCACGTCTAAGCTGATTTTGCTCAGTTTGAATGTCGCGCCTCCCGCAGGCGCGTGGATTGAAACCATGATTGCCTCTGGGTCATTGGTCTTTATGGCAAGTCGCGCCTCCCGCAGGCGCGTGGATTGAAACACTTAGATGATGCGCAGGCAGCGCCTCGCCGACGTCGCGCCTCCCGCAGGCGCGTGGATTGAAACTGGTACTCTTCATATGTCTCGAAGTAGCGGTAATGTCGCGCCTCCCGCAGGCGCGTGGATTGAAACCAGTTGGGATTTAGTGTTTGTTGATGAAATTGAGTCGCGCCTCCCGCAGGCGCGTGGATTGAAACCATGACTGGTCTGCAACCGGTGACAGCTACAAGGTCGCGCCTCCCGCAGGCGCGTGGATTGAAACCTCATCAAATACTACGGCACAAATGTAGGCCAACGTCGCGCCTCCCGCAGGCGCGTGGATTGAAACTCGCTTACACTCAGGGCGGCGCATCAACTCCCGCGTCGCGCCTCCCGCAGGCGCGTGGATTGAAACCAGTACCAAGCCAGCCAAATTGATAAAGCCTTTGTCGCGCCTCCCGCAGGCGCGTGGATTGAAACTAGACCAGTCATTTTTAACAGCTCATTTAACACGTGTCGCGCCTCCCGCAGGCGCGTGGATTGAAACTTGCGCGATTATTTCACCTTTGGTGATGCCGCACGTCGCGCCTCCCGCAGGCGCGTGGATTGAAACCACATGGGCAGGTTGCGGCCTGTTCCGTCGCGGTAGTCGCGCCTCCCGCAGGCGCGTGGATTGAAACTAGGAGGCTAGAGGGTGATGCACTTTGTTTGATCGTCGCGCCTCCCGCAGGCGCGTGGATTGAAACCAATACATAAAGCTGTATGGCGATGCAGGGATCCGTCGCGCCTCCCGCAGGCGCGTGGATTGAAACCAGTTTGCAAACTGGTGATGGATGAAGTGAACGGTCGCGCCTCCCGCAGGCGCGTGGATTGAAACCCGCACGTACGGCTCTGCCGTAGCGATGCTCTAAGTCGCGCCTCCCGCAGGCGCGTGGATTGAAACAAGCACAGCTACACTCTGAGAACAATACTCGTGAGTCGCGCCTCCCGCAGGCGCGTGGATTGAAACTTATATTTTTCGAACCAAGCCTTACCTATGCCGGGTCGCGCCTCCCGCAGGCGCGTGGATTGAAACTTTGAATTCGTCACCGACCCTTCTAACAAGGACGGTCGCGCCTCCCGCAGGCGCGTGGATTGAAACATCCTAAAAATGGCTCTACCCGACCTATGCGAGGAGTCGCGCCTCCCGCAGGCGCGTGGATTGAAACTTTGCACCCAATGATAAAGTCGCTATTCGAATGGGTCGCGCCTCCCGCAGGCGCGTGGATTGAAACCCACTCGTCCCACTCGAACGCACCATCCATCAGGTCGCGCCTCCCGCAGGCGCGTGGATTGAAACATCTAGATCATCAGGCGGTATATAGGCGTTTTTCAGTCGCGCCTCCCGCAGGCGCGTGGATTGAAACTCCGAGTGGCGAGTCACCGTATCACTTTCTTTTGTCGCGCCTCCCGCAGGCGCGTGGATTGAAACTTTCACTGTGGAGAATATGGTGATAAACACGGACGTCGCGCCTCCCGCAGGCGCGTGGATTGAAACTGAGTATTGAATTTCGACATCCTTTCTATCTTTAAGTCGCGCCTCCCGCAGGCGCGTGGATTGAAACTTTTGACCGTTCACACGGTCATAAGACCACCTTGTCGCGCCTCCCGCAGGCGCGTGGATTGAAACTCTGATTCCTACAAAGGCAATCAGTAACGCAATGTCGCGCCTCCCGCAGGCGCGTGGATTGAAACTCGTCATCCAGCCCCATCCAATCCCCTTTGTTGTCGTCGCGCCTCCCGCAGGCGCGTGGATTGAAACACTGCTGATTGCGCGCATTCGACGATTCGGAAATGTCGCGCCTCCCGCAGGCGCGTGGATTGAAACCAGAAGTGCAATAAGGATATTGTTATGACTACTGTCGCGCCTCCCGCAGGCGCGTGGATTGAAACTGGAATTTCGCCCGTTTCAACAAAGGCCTTAAACGTCGCGCCTCCCGCAGGCGCGTGGATTGAAACTGTTAGCGATACCCACATCCAAGGTTATTTGCATGTCGCGCCTCCCGCAGGCGCGTGGATTGAAACTTCAACCAACAGTTCGATTTGCGTTTTAATGTCTGTCGCGCCTCCCGCAGGCGCGTGGATTGAAACACTTCACCCAGTGCGCGGTCCATCTCGATGGCGGGTCGCGCCTCCCGCAGGCGCGTGGATTGAAACATATTTTTCACTCCGCCAAGGCAGGTGGATTATCGTCGCGCCTCCCGCAGGCGCGTGGATTGAAACTGGGCCATCGCACACGCACTGATTAATGAGCCGCGTCGCGCCTCCCGCAGGCGCGTGGATTGAAACCACCCAGCCATCGGGTACGCCGTTGGATTTATTGGGTCGCGCCTCCCGCAGGCGCGTGGATTGAAACTTTCACTGTGGAGAATATGGTGATAAACACGGACGTCGCGCCTCCCGCAGGCGCGTGGATTGAAACCCGCCAAACTTTAAAGACGGTGACGCTAAACTAGTCGCGCCTCCCGCAGGCGCGTGGATTGAAACCATGATTTCGAGTTCTAACAACTCATTATAGTCAGTCGCGCCTCCCGCAGGCGCGTGGATTGAAACCGGCGATGGACCATTATGGTCGCGTCTATTACAGTCGCGCCTCCCGCAGGCGCGTGGATTGAAACAAGATACCGTTGTTCAAATGCAAATGGGTACTGACGTCGCGCCTCCCGCAGGCGCGTGGATTGAAACCTTTCGTAACTGGTTATCACAACAAGGATGACGGGGGTCGCGCCTCCCGCAGGCGCGTGGATTGAAACCGGTAAATGCGGTAAATTAAAACTCGGTAATCTTGTCGCGCCTCCCGCAGGCGCGTGGATTGAAACCTTGATTGAAGCTGAGTATGCACCAATGCGAGTTGTCGCGCCTCCCGCAGGCGCGTGGATTGAAACTTTTTAATCACCTGAACCACACAAACGCCCTACAGTCGCGCCTCCCGCAGGCGCGTGGATTGAAACCAGACTCAAGTTCAAACTGCCACTCGATATACAGTCGCGCCTCCCGCAGGCGCGTGGATTGAAACTTCTATTGTGAGCTTGGGACGATCGCAGGATGGCGTCGCGCCTCCCGCAGGCGCGTGGATTGAAACTCGACTCGATAGTTGCTGGGCTTTTCTTTTAAATGTCGCGCCTCCCGCAGGCGCGTGGATTGAAACCAAGATGAAACGCGCCGCATTGTGCGTGTTGAGCGTCGCGCCTCCCGCAGGCGCGTGGATTGAAACTTCTACCTTTTGCATCATGTCAACAGTGCGATAAGTCGCGCCTCCCGCAGGCGCGTGGATTGAAACTTCGATTAAGCCATCTATCACCGCTGCAACCTGATGTCGCGCCTCCCGCAGGCGCGTGGATTGAAACCCCCACCGCAATTGACAGCTCGACAACCGCTTGCGTCGCGCCTCCCGCAGGCGCGTGGATTGAAACACGCGCACCGTTTCGCCCCACGAACCGGCTTTGCGTCGCGCCTCCCGCAGGCGCGTGGATTGAAACCAGCTTGGCGCGCTGGTTGGCGTTTTGCTGCAAGTCGCGCCTCCCGCAGGCGCGTGGATTGAAACGAGCCCGACATGCGAAATGAATCGTCCAGTGTTGTCGCGCCTCCCGCAGGCGCGTGGATTGAAACGGATAACGGTAGACGACTGATGCGATCAATGCTTGTCGCGCCTCCCGCAGGCGCGTGGATTGAAACTCGCGCCAGGCTTTCCATACAGCCAGATGCTCCTGTCGCGCCTCCCGCAGGCGCGTGGATTGAAACTCTGTGACCGACGTCGGCTTGCCATCTTTCTGAGTCGCGCCTCCCGCAGGCGCGTGGATTGAAACTACCGAATCCATTCGGGAAGATTCCCGAATCCTAGGTCGCGCCTCCCGCAGGCGCGTGGATTGAAACTTTTGCTCATCGGCTTGGTTGCTGATCCTGTTGAGTCGCGCCTCCCGCAGGCGCGTGGATTGAAACATTTATGTACCCAGTAGGTGAACCAAAAGTTTCTGTCGCGCCTCCCGCAGGCGCGTGGATTGAAACCTGATTGCATTTGCAGATATTCATAGCGATCCCGTCGCGCCTCCCGCAGGCGCGTGGATTGAAACCTGATTGCATTTGCAGATATTCATAGCGATCCCGTCGCGCCTCCCGCAGGCGCGTGGATTGAAACTTCAACCCATCATCAGGCGAACTTGGCCAAGAGGTCGCGCCTCCCGCAGGCGCGTGGATTGAAACTCGTCTATCTGGGCGCATAGGCGCTTGTCGCAGTGTCGCGCCTCCCGCAGGCGCGTGGATTGAAACTAGCTCGGTCATTCAATACCCCTTCAGAATCCTGGTCGCGCCTCCCGCAGGCGCGTGGATTGAAACCGCTTTTGCCCTTGACAGCTCTCCACTTGGTTTTGGTCGCGCCTCCCGCAGGCGCGTGGATTGAAACCAGAATGAGATCATAGCGGCGCAAGGCCACATCGTCGCGCCTCCCGCAGGCGCGTGGATTGAAACGGGCTCAGGCGTTGGCGCCGGCTCGTTCGCTGGCGTCGCGCCTCCCGCAGGCGCGTGGATTGAAACGTATTACCGCGAGGCACAGTACCATTGGCCAGAGGTCGCGCCTCCCGCAGGCGCGTGGATTGAAACCATTGCGGCCAGCACGTCCGCTTCGCTTTTGCCGGTCGCGCCTCCCGCAGGCGCGTGGATTGAAACGTCTCTGGGATTGCATGCGTGCAGCGGGGGCAACAGTCGCGCCTCCCGCAGGCGCGTGGATTGAAACCATGAAGAGCTGGACCAAAGCTAGCACCGGCGGTTGTCGCGCCTCCCGCAGGCGCGTGGATTGAAACCTCTTTGTTTTTATAGTGATTTGAGAAGATGTTTTGTCGCGCCTCCCGCAGGCGCGTGGATTGAAACTTGAGCGTGTACCAAGATTTATTAGTCGGTTTCGTCGCGCCTCCCGCAGGCGCGTGGATTGAAACTCCGACATCTACGATTGCCGCTTTTATTAATGCGTCGCGCCTCCCGCAGGCGCGTGGATTGAAACTCTTTCACTAAAAAGCATCTACGCAAGCCAGCGTGTCGCGCCTCCCGCAGGCGCGTGGATTGAAACTCGCTATGCATCGAGGACGCCACCGCGCAGTGGGTCGCGCCTCCCGCAGGCGCGTGGATTGAAACTGTTTCCTAATCAATCACGATAATCTGGCTGGTAGTCGCGCCTCCCGCAGGCGCGTGGATTGAAACACCCTTGGGACCAGAGTCATACATCGGTCCCTCGTGTCGCGCCTCCCGCAGGCGCGTGGATTGAAACACCTCAAAGTGAACAAGTCATGCAATAGTTCGCAAGTCGCGCCTCCCGCAGGCGCGTGGATTGAAACCATCGAGCGCATGGTCATGCCATAAAAATCGCCGTCGCGCCTCCCGCAGGCGCGTGGATTGAAACAAGAACTACGTGGTGGTGACAGCCCCAAAAAACTGTCGCGCCTCCCGCAGGCGCGTGGATTGAAACTAGTGGGGTGTTGTGTTTTTTCAGCGACTTTCCAGTCGCGCCTCCCGCAGGCGCGTGGATTGAAACAAAATTCAAAAACTGTAAATCCAACGCGAAACACGTCGCGCCTCCCGCAGGCGCGTGGATTGAAACAACTTCGCTGACAATTTCTGCTAACGCTTGGTTAGTCGCGCCTCCCGCAGGCGCGTGGATTGAAACTATCTAGTGTTTCGTTTGTGCGCATGGTCGTTACCGTCGCGCCTCCCGCAGGCGCGTGGATTGAAACCTCCTTCTGTGGAGTTTGACGGCGTTTCTGCTCTAGTCGCGCCTCCCGCAGGCGCGTGGATTGAAACCTGATAAACGCTTGAGTTCTATCTGCGCCCCTGTGTCGCGCCTCCCGCAGGCGCGTGGATTGAAACCCTTATTACTGGCAAGTTCCGTTCTAGCGACCCAGTCGCGCCTCCCGCAGGCGCGTGGATTGAAACTTCTTGTCGGCATCACGGTCGAATATGTGTAAAAGTCGCGCCTCCCGCAGGCGCGTGGATTGAAACATATTAGAGAAGTCAGCATCAGAAAAATAACGTCGTCGCGCCTCCCGCAGGCGCGTGGATTGAAACCACTGATGCTACTTCACCTCTCGGTAATTTAGGTGTCGCGCCTCCCGCAGGCGCGTGGATTGAAACTGAGTACATCGTGCCAAAGCCCCGTCCTTCGCTGTCGCGCCTCCCGCAGGCGCGTGGATTGAAACTTCAGGCCACCAGTGTCCTTTTGCGTGATGCTGCGGTCGCGCCTCCCGCAGGCGCGTGGATTGAAACCTTATTCTTATTTCGCGCTGTTTTTTTGATCGCGTCGCGCCTCCCGCAGGCGCGTGGATTGAAACCATGTCGTAGATCCTTTTGCTCAGTGTCTGAAAAGTCGCGCCTCCCGCAGGCGCGTGGATTGAAACTGGATTAACGTCATCAATCATTATTGACATTTCAAGTCGCGCCTCCCGCAGGCGCGTGGATTGAAACTATCTGCTAATGCGCGATCTCGATACCATGCCAGGTCGCGCCTCCCGCAGGCGCGTGGATTGAAACTCTCGACTTTGTGAATAATGAACACCGGATTTATGTCGCGCCTCCCGCAGGCGCGTGGATTGAAACACCGGCCTATTTGTTTTCCTGCTCCATGACCTGAGTCGCGCCTCCCGCAGGCGCGTGGATTGAAACAGTGATGATGCTCATATGTTCAAGCCTATTAGACGTCGCGCCTCCCGCAGGCGCGTGGATTGAAACTGGCCATTCCGGCGCGTCTTTGACCATATCGTTAGTCGCGCCTCCCGCAGGCGCGTGGATTGAAACCGTTTTGCGATCTTGGCATGAAAACAAAGCAAGGGTCGCGCCTCCCGCAGGCGCGTGGATTGAAACGATTATCCCGAGCGCAGTCCATACAACTCAATCAGTCGCGCCTCCCGCAGGCGCGTGGATTGAAACGCGCCCTTATTTTCACAAAGCGCCTTTGCGGCATGTCGCGCCTCCCGCAGGCGCGTGGATTGAAACTTTTCTTCGAGCACACGATAGACGACATTTTGATCGTCGCGCCTCCCGCAGGCGCGTGGATTGAAACAATGTGCTTTTTGGCTAAGGCTTCGGCTTGCTTTGTCGCGCCTCCCGCAGGCGCGTGGATTGAAACCAGCTCACCCACCCGGCGGAGCACCTCACGGAAGTCGCGCCTCCCGCAGGCGCGTGGATTGAAACTCATCACGCTCAGACTCAGCCATGTGCGGTTTTTTGTCGCGCCTCCCGCAGGCGCGTGGATTGAAACATTTCCTCGCCTTGCTCGGCTTCTTTGAGCACGTACGTCGCGCCTCCCGCAGGCGCGTGGATTGAAACATCGACTCTTGCATCACTTGGAACTGCTGATTCGCGTCGCGCCTCCCGCAGGCGCGTGGATTGAAACTACAAGCGATGGCTTGTACATCGGATGCGCGTAGTCGCGCCTCCCGCAGGCGCGTGGATTGAAACCTGTTCCTGGTGGTGCAAGGAGCAACGTTGATAATGGTCGCGCCTCCCGCAGGCGCGTGGATTGAAACTTGGCAATCACAAACGACGTGCAGTTATCATGCGGGTCGCGCCTCCCGCAGGCGCGTGGATTGAAACTTCGCTGCCGCCAATAAGGCCAATAATCAGCATTGTCGCGCCTCCCGCAGGCGCGTGGATTGAAACCACTAACAAAGCCCTCTTTACACTCACAGTGTAAGTCGCGCCTCCCGCAGGCGCGTGGATTGAAACCCACCCATAGCGCCCCAGAATGAAGTCCAAGACTGTCGCGCCTCCCGCAGGCGCGTGGATTGAAACCATCATAGCTGTTTTCTAAGCTGCCTATGCGGCAGTCGCGCCTCCCGCAGGCGCGTGGATTGAAACCTTTTTCGAAGTTTAGAAATTCAGCAGACGGAGGTCGCGCCTCCCGCAGGCGCGTGGATTGAAACGCTTGAATCTTGTGGGTCTGATGGTTGAGCTTCGTCGCGCCTCCCGCAGGCGCGTGGATTGAAACCATCGTGAAAAAGTCCAAAAAGCTCACAAAAGAACGTCGCGCCTCCCGCAGGCGCGTGGATTGAAACTGATTCTTCGTGCTCGTACCAGAACCGGCTTACTTGTCGCGCCTCCCGCAGGCGCGTGGATTGAAACCGCGTGAACGGGCTCAACAAGGTTTTTTCCCGTTGTCGCGCCTCCCGCAGGCGCGTGGATTGAAACACGCGCATTCCAGCCAAGCCGTACACAAGCCCAGGTCGCGCCTCCCGCAGGCGCGTGGATTGAAACATAATAGTTGGCGCCGGTATGGATCTCAGCATACGTCGCGCCTCCCGCAGGCGCGTGGATTGAAACTCGTCTGTCATTGCAGCAAGCTCCTGTTTCACTGTCGCGCCTCCCGCAGGCGCGTGGATTGAAACTTCCTTGATAAACACCAGCTCGCTTAGCAAGCTGTCGCGCCTCCCGCAGGCGCGTGGATTGAAACTCGCAATCATCACTAGAAAGAGACGCAGCATTTACGTCGCGCCTCCCGCAGGCGCGTGGATTGAAACTCTCGACTTTGTGAATAATGAACACCGGATTTATGTCGCGCCTCCCGCAGGCGCGTGGATTGAAACTCGACCTGCCGGTGACAGAAATGGCACCGGCGTGGTCGCGCCTCCCGCAGGCGCGTGGATTGAAACCGTTTCTACAACAGACAGTGTGTGAGTCTCTGAGTCGCGCCTCCCGCAGGCGCGTGGATTGAAACCTGATTGCATTTGCAGGTATTCATATCGATCCCAGTCGCGCCTCCCGCAGGCGCGTGGATTGAAACATAATAGTTGGCGCCGGTATGGATCTCAGCATACGTCGCGCCTCCCGCAGGCGCGTGGATTGAAACGAGTTAGCAAAGAAATACACTTTTTTACCTTTGACAGTCGCGCCTCCCGCAGGCGCGTGGATTGAAACTCGTCTGTCATTGCAGCAAGCTCCTGTTTCACTGTCGCGCCTCCCGCAGGCGCGTGGATTGAAACTTCCTTGATAAACACCAGCTCGCTTAGCAAGCTGTCGCGCCTCCCGCAGGCGCGTGGATTGAAACTCGCAATCATCACTAGAAAGAGACGCAGCATTTACGTCGCGCCTCCCGCAGGCGCGTGGATTGAAACTCTCGACTTTGTGAATAATGAACACCGGATTTATGTCGCGCCTCCCGCAGGCGCGTGGATTGAAACACGATACCTTGCACGCCAACTTTAAACGCCACTACGTCGCGCCTCCCGCAGGCGCGTGGATTGAAACATGATCGATAAATCGCACCGGCGGCGCGTCAGTTGGTCGCGCCTCCCGCAGGCGCGTGGATTGAAACCAAGACCACGCACCTCAGACAAACGATAATGCGGGTCGCGCCTCCCGCAGGCGCGTGGATTGAAACCAGAGAGGCCATTTCAGCGCGTTGCCAAAAAAAAGTCGCGCCTCCCGCAGGCGCGTGGATTGAAACCGAACACTGCCGCATTATTGCGGGCAAGGTTCGGTCGCGCCTCCCGCAGGCGCGTGGATTGAAACCCTAGAGCGCAAATTGGGGCGGATTAAGCAGCAGGTCGCGCCTCCCGCAGGCGCGTGGATTGAAACATGCACAAACACTGTTACGTGACGCCGTACAGCAAGTCGCGCCTCCCGCAGGCGCGTGGATTGAAACAGTATCAATTGAGCTCTTATTCAGTTTCATCGCGTGTCGCGCCTCCCGCAGGCGCGTGGATTGAAACCCCTAACAAGGATGTCAGGTGCATCAATGAAACCGTCGCGCCTCCCGCAGGCGCGTGGATTGAAACTACTTCGAAAGGCTTGCGAGCTGTTCGCAAAAAGTCGCGCCTCCCGCAGGCGCGTGGATTGAAACCGCATTATGACGAAGAAAAAGCTATGAGGACGAGTCGAATCTGGCAAAGGCTAAGCTACACCCGCTTCAAAGGCTTAACCACGCTCTCTAAGCCTTCAACTTTTAATGCTAAGCACAATTGCATCAGCTCCCCGAGCTCGCCGTCGGGGAATTCTGCTTTGTTTTGAAACCACAGTAAGTATTCTTCAGGCAGATCAATCAATACACGGCCTGCGTACTTGCCAAACGGCATGCGCATATTGGCCAATTTAATCAGTTGCGCTTTGTCCATGAAGCATTCCTTGTCGATTACGCCGTGGCTTGTTGGGTGTTCTCACGCTGCTGAGCAATCATTTCGAGCAACATGGTTTCACGTACCAGCGATTGCCCGGCTTTGTCACTGTTTGCCATCACCGCTTTGTTGTGCGCGATCGCGTGAGACAAATTCACCCACACAGGCCGCATGCCGTTATGGATTTCATAGTGCTCAAACGTGGGAGTACCAAGCTCTCGATCGACTTGGCAGTAGAAGCAGTAAGAAAACATGTGCATCACATCGGCACCGTCACGATACCAAGGGCGATATTCTTCAAAGCAGCCAAACGGGCGAATATCACGAATATGTTGTGCACCCGTTTCTTCTTGTAGCTCGCGGATCATCCCCTGCTCTGCGGTTTCACCCTCGTCAATACCGCCACCGGGTAACGAATAATCATCATAGCGTGCGGTGTACATCAAAAGGATCTCATCCCCTTGCAGCGCAATTGCGCGGGCCGCATGGCGTGTGATAATGGTTTTGTTGTCGAGCGGTAACACGCGCTCATCGGTGTGTTGGGCGATAATCTGCATAAAGAACTCAGGCAATACGAAAGCAAAGCGCGCGAGTATAACACACCCGCGGATTCAACTGCGAAGTGCAACACTCTCGTCTGCAGCCTGACATAACTTGTTAAAGATAACGCTAGGCTGCCTAAAACCAAGACATTTTCTTGGTCGAGCAATCAAGCCGGCCACCCCC
>NZ_MEBP01000142.1:0-35913 GCF_001722075.1 Salinivibrio sp. SS2
TGGGCAAACAAAAAACGGCACCCTCGGGTGCCGTTTCGCGCGACTGTTACGATGCACGCAATATCGAAGACCAAGCGAGCGATTCATCACCCAGTACAATAAAGTTGGGGTTTTGCAACGAGTCACGCTCGTTATATGACAAGGGGTCCAACTCGGTACTTAAAATCCGCCCTCCTGCTTGTTCGACAATGCATTGGGTGGCTGCCGTATCCCACTCCCCAGTCGGACCTAGACGCAAATAACAATCTACCGCGCCTTCAGCGACCAAACACGCTTTCAATGCTGCGGACCCTAGTGGGACCAAATCATAGTTGATCTCAGGGGCGAGTTTTTCTGTCACGGCATGAATATCTTGACGGCGGCTAATGGCAATCGAGAGTGAGGTGATGGCCTCTTCTCGCTTCATTGTCGAGATGCGATGCATTTCGCCATCGGGGGTAATTTTCCACGCCCCTTTTTCTTGGCACGCATAATAAGTCACACCCGAGACAGGGGCATAGACCACTCCCATCACCGGATGGTTATTTTCCACCAGCGCAATAATGGTGGCAAAGTCGCCACTCCCCGCAATAAACTCTTGGGTACCATCCAGTGGGTCAATCAACCAGTAACGCTGCCATTGCTGACGATCACTGAGGGGCACACCACAATCTTCTTCCGATAACACCGGAATATCCGGGGTTAACGCCGTCAGTTTCTCGGTGATCAGTTTGTGTGCAGCAAGATCCGCGCTGGTGACGGGGGTTTCATCGCTTTTGGTAATTTCTTCAAAATCACCGTCTTGGTAAATATCGAGAATCACTTGTCCCGCTGCGCGGGTAATTTCAATCACATCGGGCAACAACTCAGGCAGTGGCATGCCTCACCTCTCAGATTGTAAGTACTTCAGCGCCATCATTAGTGCGGTGATACTGCGCGCTTCACAGAAATCGCCGTGGGTCAGCAACTCCTCCGCTTGAGCTAATGGCCAACGGATCACCTCAAGTGGTTCGGGTTCATCCCCTTCCAAGGTTTCAGGATACAAATCACGTGCCAACATCAGTGTCATACGGCTTGAGAAGTACGACGGAGCCAGTACGACCTCCTTGAGTGGAATAAGCTCGCGGGCGCCCAAGCCTATTTCTTCTTTCAGTTCACGCACCGCGGCCTGCTCTGGCACTTCCCCTTTATCAATTAAGCCTTTTGGAAAGCCTAGCTCATATCGCTCCGTGCCAGCTGCATATTCTCGCACCAGCAACAAATCCCCCTGTTCGGTCAGCGGCACCATCATGACCGCATTACGGCCCGAAGGCTTCATGCGTTCATAGGTACGATTTACGCCGTTACTAAACTGGAGGTCGAGCGATTCCACCTTAAATAAACGAGAAGCGGCAACCACTTGCTTAGACAGGATCTGGGGAGGTTTTCGCTGCGTCATATCCTATTTGCACCCTTTACTGATAAGCCTAACAGGCTTGATTAGCCTCGAAAAGAAAAGCGATAGCGCCCTTGTTGATCCGGCGCACCCAGCCAAGCAAGTGGCTCTTTCATTGGCGGTGGGAACGCGGCTTCCGGCTTGAGCCATCCCGAAACAGAGTATCGCCCCGACGGTGTGATTGACAATGAAAACTTATTACTCAGCGAGGAAGACGCGCCTTGGCCTTCGGCGAGAATACCTTGCTGCTCACAACGGAGTGTGGCACTGGCTGGGATGTCCGCTAAACGCCCCATTGGCAAGCGTAATGCGGCTTGTTGCCACTGCAGCTGACCATCGAGTCGCTGACAGCCCGCCTCGGTAAAGGCCAGATCGCGTAATACCAGATCCACATGGCCTTCAATCGCCACATTGGCAGGGAGTGCCACAGAACTGGCAAGCAACTGGGCCGGTGCTGACACCAGCGCACGGGATAAAGAAACAGCATGGCCATCAAAGCCCACGGTTGCTTTCCCTTTCACCCCATCTGAGCTGCGAAGACGAATATCCGCTTCTAACGTTGCCGCAGTAAATAAACGGTGTACGTGAAGATCCCAACGAAGTGGACCGACGGTGTAATCTTGCCAGCGTATTTGCGCAATGCGTCCTTTCCACACTGTCCCCTCAATCGCGCCCACCTTAAGTTCAGGCGGCAAGGGGGCCAGACGCAATAGCGATGCGGGTGCGTGGATCACGACGCTGAGTACAAAAACCAGCGTACAAGCTAAACCCAAGACTATTTTTTTCTTCATGACTATCGTTCTAATTGCAGGCGATTAACCTTCACAACCCCAGCGTTATCTGTCATTTCCGTATCAAGACGCACGACCTGAATACCATGTAAGCGAGCGAGTTGGTCGAGCCAACGCAAAAGTTGGTTAAATGGCAAGGGCTCGACACCCAATTGGACACTCGCCTCACCGGGCTGCAAGCGAGTAATAGTGACACTAAACTCCCCTGCGCTGGCCGCTACCACTTGGTTTAATGGCTGATTACTGCTGGTTGGTGCGCGACTGCTTGCACCTGACTGTGCGCGCAACTGAACAATTTGCTGATGCTTTTGCTGTACATCACTCAGCAAACGTCGCTCACTAGCAAGCGCTTCTCGCGCATTGTTCGCCTCGGCCTGAATCGGCGCAATGATCCCCCAGTACAAGGCACTGAGTAGCATCACCAGTGCAGCCACCATCAATAAACGCTGCTCACGTTCACTGAGCGATTGCCAGCGTGCTTTTAACTGACTCATCATGATTCGCTCCTCAAGGTAAACTCACCACTTACGCTGTCACCATTGCGGTTGAGCTGCCCAAGCTCGGTCGTATAGTGTTCGCTCAGCAAGCCGCGTAGTCGCTCAAACTGTGCAAAATCGCTGCCGGAGGCTCGGATCACTAAGACTTCACGTGCTGCTTGATAACGTAACGCTTGCAGGTGAATACCGGGCGTTTTTTCTAGCATCGGCGCTAATTTCGCTAACCAAGGCAAAAGCGCAGCATTGTGTTGCTGTCCTTCAAGACGCGCAATTTCCGCATCCATCTGGCGAACCATGTACGATTGCGTCGGGATGCGCTGATACTGTGGCAACGTCTGGCGAAAGACAGACTCGCTCTGTGCACGTAGCGCTTCAGCCTGCTGTTGGGTATCACGAATCGTCAGCCATTGTTCAACGCCCAATAAGGCGCTAATGGCTAACACTAAACAGGCGGCAGGTAATAAAGGCTTGAGCGTTTGCTTAGTCTGGCTTTGTGGCCGATAAGGCCCAGTTAGCAAGTTCGCAGACAGAGCATGACTTTGTGTCGCCAACAGCCCTATCACAGTGTCACAGGGATGCCACTTGGCCTCCGCCTCATCCAGTCCACTGACTGGCCAATCAAGGTCAAGATGGGACGGACAATATCCATGTAAGGT
This sequence comes from Salinivibrio sp. SS2, assembly GCF_001722075.1. Lineage (NCBI taxonomy): Bacteria > Pseudomonadati > Pseudomonadota > Gammaproteobacteria > Vibrionales > Vibrionaceae > Salinivibrio > Salinivibrio sp. SS2. The sequence goes on from NZ_MEBP01000142.1 coordinate 3,359, forward strand.
GAGTGACGGGGCCTTGTCCTCGTCATCCGCGTCCACCGGATCCTGTTCCAGCACCTTTTGTTGTTGAGCTCGCCACGCGTGCGCCCAGAAACGAAGCCAGTCACGCGATCCCACCACACCTTGACTGTCATGATGCCGACACAGCCATTGCTCACCCAGTGGCGCAACCGTCAAATGGTTTGTTTGCCACGGTAAACACAGCACATCGGGTAGCCATTGCCGCGCATGGATATCTGCATCCGCCAGCGCTTGCTGCCAGGCTTGCATTTTGTCGTGGGCCACCACCGCCACGTGGGCAAGACTGCCCGAGACACTCAAAATACTGACGTGTACCCTGTCCACATCATCGGCCAATGCCTCTTCAAGTAAGTAAGGCACCACTTTATCGCGCTGACGCCGAGAGCCGGGCGGCAAGGTCACCGACCTGAGGGTCACCCAAGTGCTATCCACTAAGATCACCACACGCCGCGTTTGCGCTTGCTCCGTCAAAGCTGACAGATGATCGCATTCACCGGTCGCGGTGACCTGATTGTCACTCACACGCACCTGGGCCCAAAAGATCGGCTGGCTGGCATCACTGATCCTTATTATCAGTCGCTCGCTCACGCATTCCTCCAAAGCGACGACGCACCACGCTTGTGGTGCCATCGTCTTGATAGTGCAATAACGCCTGAATGTGACGTTGGGCAGACGCCACGGTCACATCGGCCTGTAATAAAAAAAACTCGCTGGTCACCGTGAGATGTGGGATCACCTGCTCACGGGCTTTGTCATCGAACTCACTCAGGTTTAACACCGCCATAAAGGCGTCGACATTTTTCCACCCAGCATCAGGGCGCTGTGCGATCACCTGTTTGGCTTGTTCTATCGACAGCGCAGGGGTAAACAGCGCCGCCAGCAAAGGCGCCTGCTTATCCGTCAGTGTATTGACATTGATTTTCAGCTCCGCACTGGGAATCGCACAAACCTGAGCGGATAAACGCTGAAAGACCTGTGCATTGACTCCTTTGACCGCACGCCACTCGCTACGGTCGGCTAGCACGGCATCCGCCGTCACATAGGGAGGACGTAAACTCTCATAGTGGGCATCTTCGGCCCCGAGCGACTGATCCAGTTGATTGTTTTCATCCACAAAGTCTCGCGTAGATTGGGCAATCACATCCGCTTGGTACTCATCATCGACCCCACTGCCGACCAAGGCTCTGAGTACCGTCACTTCATAGGGCACCGCACTGCCTAGGGTCGCGCCACGCAGCTGCAAGCTATTCAAATTAAAGCAGGCTTGTGCATCTCGTAAGTGACCACTTACTGTGCCATCTTCTAGCGGAAAGCTGCGCTCTTTCTCGGCCCAACTTTGACTTAAATTCACCGTGTCACTGCCAGATAAACTGTCTCGCAGCACCGCTGCGGCAAGCCCTTCGACGGCCATGCCGTACCAATAGGCTTGCTGAAAATGAAGCTGATTTTCCGCGCGGTTGTAATTAGTAAATAAGCGCGATGCCATGCTACCGGCTATCGCTGTCATCAACGCCATAATCAACATCACGACCAATAACGCTGTACCGCGTTGACGACTCATTCTGCCTCCCGCTGTAGCGCTGCAGGCAGCGTTTGTCCGGCCAATAAATACGTCCGTACTAGCTGGCCATAGCGAGGATGGGTAAAACGCAGTTGAATGGCATCGGGCAGTGCGTGAGGGGTATCAAAACTGCTCTGCCAATTTCCTTTCACGTTAAAGCGGAAGGTGAGATCATCAATATCATCCAGCAATGTCATCACCGCCGGTTGTTCACCTGCAGCCTGATCCGGATAGCGCCAACGTAACCGCTCTAACTTGCCATCTCGCTGGCGATAACCCACCGCCACCACTTCGCTACGCGGAAAACGATACTGGGGATTAATCCAACCGGTACGAGTAAAGCGCACGCCCATGGCATCCCCGCCCAGCACCTCTTTGCCTGCGGTTAGTAATTGCTCACTGGGGGCTTGGCCATCCATACGCTGGCGTCGCGCGGCCATTTGGCGAAAATCACTGTCCATGATCACCAGTGCACGCTGTAATTGTTGCAGCGTTTCTCCCACTTGGCGCGATTGCTCGTCACTGCGCTGCACCGTCTGTAGCACTTGATACGCAGTCAGGCTAATGCTGGCGAAGACCACCAGCGCCAGTAACACTTCCAGTAAGGTAAACCCCTTTTCAGCGCGTGGCGACATAGGTCCTCACGGTTACCAGTGGGTTGTCTGTCGATTCTGCTGCTGCAACGGCGAGATCCACCGCTCGCAGTGGTCCCGTGTTAGTCGCAATCGGCGTCAACTGCCACTGCCAGCGCTGCCCGGCCATCTCCGTGGTGCCTTGGGTGGCTTTGTCCGGCACCTTGCCGCTCAGCACTACCTCAGCCAACTGATTGTCAGCCACCATCGCCGCCAAGGTTTTTTGCTCCAGGCGACTTAGTGAGCGGGTATGCTGCCCAGTGGCTTTCATCACACTGAGCGCGGCAACCGCAAAAATGGCCACTGCAACTAGCACTTCCAGTAACGTCATCCCATGTTGGGTCTTAGGCATCATCCATCCTCCTCGGCCCGCTGCCAGCGAAATTGCGCCAGTTCATTGGCCTTTAATTGCCACATGGCACGACCGTCGGTTTCGATGGTGAGCGTAAAGGGAGTGATTTCGCCATTCGGTAATAGCCAAATCTGAGGAGGCGCTACAGCGGTTTCACCGTCTTCTTCAAACATGTTTTCGAACAGCGGTTTGTCTTCAAATAACCGGTCTTGCTGCTGCCAACCAAAGCCATCCATACTTAACGCAAAGCGGCTTTGTTCAGGCAAGGTCCCTTGGGTTGCCCAACGATCACTGCTCACCGTTTGCCAGTTTTCTTCGCCTAACTTCAGCAATTGATAATCATGGTTGTTGATCCGCACCCCGTAAGTCTGCCCTTCCAGCCAACTTTGCTCTGCCCATAACTTAATGCGCTGATACAAAGCTTGGCCGGCTTGCTCGGTCCGGGTGTCAACAGGCTCAGGCCACACCATCACCACGCCTGAAGCGCTGACGGCAATAATCACCACCACCAACAGGATTTCGAGTAACGTGAAGCCCGCCGCCTGACGCATGTTATTGCAGCTCGTTCAGGTTCCAGTTACCAATATCTTGATTGATCCCTTCACCGCCTTCTTGCCCATCCGCGCCTAGCGAGAACACATCAATCACACCATGCTCACCTGGGCTCACATAGCGATAGTCATTGTTCCAAGGGTCTTTAGGCAAACGCTTGATATAACCTTGTGCCGGATAGTTACGTGGCACGGGCTCACTTTGTGGCTTGGTCACAAGTGCATCAAGTCCTTGGTCGGTGGTGGGGTACTGGTTGTTGTCCAGTTTGTACATATCCAGCGCATTTTCGAGCGCGCTGATATCTGCGATCGCCTTTTGCACTGCTGCTTTATCTTTGTTGCCCAATAAGTTCGGGGCGACAAAGCTGGCTAGCAAACCAATGATGACCACCACGACCATCACCTCGAGAAGCGTAAAACCTTGTTGACGACGCATCTTGTTCTCCTTGTTTATTATCATAAAATCACAACCCCACCATGTTGTTCATGGCAATAATTGGCATCAAAGTGGCGACGACAATAAAGAGCACCAGACCTGCCATGAGCACAATCATCAGCGGCCCAAACACACCTAATGCCACGTTCACCTGCGCCTCAAAATCTTTATCTTGGTTGTTCGCCGCCCGTGTGAGCATGGGTTCAAGTTCCCCACTGCGTTCACCGCTGGCAATCATATGCAACATCATGGGCGGAAAAAGCCCAGATTGATCCAGTGCCACTCGCAAGCTAGCACCTTCTCGCACCTTATCCGCGGCCTCGAGCACTCGGGTACGCACATACTGGTTGGTAATCACCTGTGCGGCGACCTTCATACCATCCAAAAGCGGGATTGCACTGGCAGTACAAATAGCGAGTGTGCGTGCAAAGCGCGATGTGTTGAGGCCTCGTGCAACGCGCCCCAAGACCGGTAACGACAACTTTTGTTTGTCCCACGTCAATCGCCGTTGCTTGTCCTTCAGCAATGTGCGTATTCCCGCACTGAGTAAGATAAGGCCACCCACGACCCAAATTCCCCATTGAGTAATAAAATCACTGGCGTTGAGGAGAAACTGTGTCGATGCGGGTAAGGATTGGCCGGTTTGAACAAACTGGCCAACGATGTCAGGCACCACGGTCGCCAACAAAAAGGCGACAATCACCACAGAGAAAAACGTCAAAATGGCGGGATACAGCATCGCTTGTAGTAGGGTTGATTGAATGCGCTGACGATTTTCCACATAGTCCGCCAATCGCTCCAGCACCGTGCCCAAATGACCGGCTTTTTCGCCCGCCGCAATCATGGCACGGTACAGTTCATCAAACACTTGCGGATAATCGGCGAGCGCATCAGCAAGGGTATAGCCTTCCATCACCCGCGCGCGCACACTGGTTATCATACTGCCAATACGCGGCTTCTCGGCTTGCTCCGCCACCGCCCGTAAACACTCTTCCAGTGGCATCGCAGCCTCAATCAAGGTCGCCAATTGACGCGTGATCAACGACAGCTCTTGGGTGCTAATACCGCGATTGCGTGATGAAAACAAAGGCCGCGACGTCTCGGTCTTTTGCTGGCTACGCTTGCGAGTGGTTGTATTGACCACCAATGGCGTCAGCCCATTGTCACGGAGCTGCTGGCGCGCCTGTCGAGGCGTATCCGCTTCAATCACACCTTTGCGTTTACGCCCTCGCGTATCTAAAGCTTGGTAATCAAACGCCGCCATCAGGTCTCCTTGGTGACTCGCATCACTTCTTCAAGCGTGGTTTTTCCTTGTAGCACTTTGGCCAGTCCGTCGTAGCGGATACTCGGACTCTGTGCGCGCACCGCTTGTTCAATCGCATGCTCACCCGCATCGTGATGAATCAGTGCTTGCACCTTCTCGTCGACCGTCAGCAGTTCATGAATCCCCGTTCGGCCCTTGTAACCTTTGTGGTGACAACGCGAACAGCCCCCCGCTTTATACAAGGTGACGTTATCGCCAGGCTGAGCCAACCCCACATCCACAAACAATTGCTGCTGGCTGGCATCGGCTTGATAAGGGATACGGCAATCGCTGCAAAGGGTGCGAACCAAGCGCTGTGCTAGCACGCCAAGCAAGGAGGAGGAAAGCAAAAAGGGCTCGATGCCCATATCGCGCAAACGTGTTACCGCCCCAATGGCGGTGTTGGTGTGTAAAGTCGACATCACCAAGTGACCAGTGAGAGACGCTTGCACGGCGATTTGAGCGGTTTCTAAGTCGCGGATTTCCCCCACCATAACCACGTCAGGATCTTGACGCAGCATGGCTCGCAACCCTCGCGCAAAGGTCATATCGACCTTAGGATTAACTTGGGTCTGCCCGATACCGGGAAGATCAAATTCGATCGGATCTTCCACCGTGAGAATATTGCGATCTTCACTGTTAATGGTTTGTAAACCCGCATACAGCGTGGTCGATTTCCCCGACCCCGTTGGGCCTGTGACCAGTAAGATCCCGTGCGGTTTATGTATGAGATGGCGGAAGTTCTCGTGCAATTCAGGCACCATCCCCAACTGAGCCAAGTCGAGTTGTACCGCGTTTTTATCGAGCAAACGCATCACCACACGCTCACCGTGAGAGGACGGCATAGTCGATACCCGCACATCGACGGCGCGACCGCCGATGCGGACCGAGATGCGCCCATCTTGTGGCACACGCTTTTCGGCAATGTCGAGTTTGGCCATCACTTTGACACGTGATACCAGCAAGGGGGCTAACTTGCGGCTCGGCGATAAGACTTCGCGCAACACCCCATCGACACGAAAACGGATCGACAATGCATGCTCAAAGGTTTCGATATGGATATCCGAGGCACTTTCCTTGATCGCTTCACCCAGCATGGCGTTAATCAACTTGATGATAGGGGCGTCGTCCTCAGACTCAAGCAAATCCTCGCTCTGCGGCAACTCTTCGGCCAATGAGAAGAAATCATCACTGTCTGCATCGGCGCCAATGTCAGCCATCAGCTGCTGCGCATCCGCACTGTCTCGCTGATAGAGCACCGTCAATTGCTGCTCAAAATAGGCCTCATCCACGGTTTCAGGCACTAAGCACGCACCCCATAACCGTTGCACTTCAACCAAGGTCTCAGGAGCCACCGACGGTAAACACAATAACCGAGCCTGCGACGCATCGGACTGAATTAACACCCCATGACGACGCGCAAAGCCAAACGGTAACTGCCATTTACTCTCTGGCTCGTTCGCGAGTGCGGCCGTTCGATCCGTCATCCTGCCAGCTCCGCTTGTAATGCACGCACTTCGGCCGGCATCACCGCATCACTCTTATAATCAGGCAACACAGGCTTTTTCGCATCTGGCATCAATTTGACCCCATCTTGTGCGCGCAGCAGTTGTTCGGCACGGATGTAATTATATTTACGCTGTGTCACACCATCTGCGGTTAAGCCGGTACGAATAATGGTGGGCTTGATAAACAGCATCAGGTTTTTCTTTTCTGTCCCCGTAGAAGTGGATTTAAACAAATGCCCCAGCACCGGAATATCTCCCAATAAAGGCACTTTGGACTCACTTTCTACAGTACGCTCATCAATCAAACCGCTGAGCACAATCATTTGCTGATCGCCCACCATCACTGACGTGTTTAATTGGCGTTTACCAAAGCGCACATCCACGGCGCCACTGGCCCCCAAGACATTCGACACCTCTTGCTCAATATCCAAGAGCACCGCAGAGCCTTCATTAATTTGTGGGGTAACTTTTAGTTTGATACCCACATCTTTACGCTCGACGGTTTGGAACGGGTTATCGTTATTCGAACCGGTCCGTGAACCGGTAATCACAGGGACTTCCTCACCGACAATAAACGACGCTTCTTGATTATCCAGCACCATCAAGTTGGGTGAAGAAAGGATATTGGATTCGTTATTCGAGGCCACCGCAGTCACCAACGCGGTCCAATCTCCCATAATGACCCCGGCGGCAATACCATTTAATCCACCTAACACTTCATTGAGCGCGGAGTAATCACCTGACTCTTTGATTTCAACAGTTTTTTCTTCACCGTCAATGATCCGCGTTTCGGTACGTGTCCTGTCTTTGGTCGCTTCTAATCCACCGAGATAACTCGATACACCAACTCCTGTATTGGTGAACTGAATGCCACCATTTTCAAGCGAGCCCCACTGGATGCCTAAATTGGCGCCATCAGACTCTGACATCTCTACGATTAGTGCTTCAATCAGTACTTGCGCACGACGAATATCCAGCTGAGAGATCACACTTTCCAAGGTTTTGAGGATATCGGGCGGCGCAGTGATCACCAACGAGTTGGTGCCTTGGTGCGAAGAAATTTGTACCGCTTGCTTTTGGGCACCCGGTTTACTCTTCTCTTCTTTTTCTTTCAGTAAGTTATCTGACACACCTTGAAGAACATCTACCACATCTTCCGCTTTGGCGTAGCGCAGGTAAATGACTCGGCTGTTACCTGTGGTCGCCATTTCCTGATCAAGCTGTCTGATCAGCTTTTTCACTCGTTCGCGTACTTTAGGTTCACCTGAGACCAAAACGGCGTTTAAGCGCTCATCAGCGACAAAGCGTGGTTTAAGGAGATCGGGGGCATTATTGGCGTTGTCTCGCTCGTTTAGCGCTTCAACAATCCGTACCATTTCTGCGGCAGAGGCGTGATCTAAACGCACCACTTCCACCTCTTTATCGCCGGCTTGGTCCACTCGACGGATAATGTCAGTCAAGCGATTTACGACCGCTGCACGCCCAGTAATCATGATCACATTAGCCGGATCGTAGTGGACTACGTTACCCGCTCCCGCATTGTTAATCAGCTGGCGCAACAAAGGGGATAGCTCACGTACCGACACATTTTTTACCGCGACTACGCGAGTGACAACTTCATCCCCCACCACACTATCGTCTTCACCGACCACAGGTACCGGTGAGGTTTTGGCATCTTTGTCGCGGACCACTTTAACGACACCATTTTCCATCTCGACCACGGCAAAGCCATACACTTCGAGTACGTTTAAGAAAAACTGATAGTACTGTTCATCGGTCAGGGTATCGTAACTACGAACATTGATGGTGCCACGAACCGAGGGATCAACAATGATGGTTTTTTCGAGATTACGGCCAACGATCTCAATAAATTCCTGAATATCTGTGCCCTTAAAAGAGGCACTAAACTCAGCGGCGCCGGCTGGGATACCAGAAAAGAGAAGGCTCGCGGCCATCAGATAGGGGATCAGTCGTTGTTTTCCCTTCACGTCACACTCCTACGGCCGCTGACGGCGAATGCTGTGGATTAAAGTTGAATCGAGATGTCATGTTGTTGTCCTTGTCGCTCGATAACCAAGTCAAGCGATCCCTGTTGTTGAATGCGTCCTAGAATATCAGGCAGTGCTGCGGACTGACTTAACGTCAGGCCATTGATAGCGACAGCAATATCCCCTGCCTGTAAGCCGGATTGCTCAAAAAAGATTGGATTGCGTCCCGGTGTGAGGCGAAAGCCCTTTATTTGATCGCCTTCGCGCACTTGTGACAGCTGCACAAAGTCAAATAAGCGTTGCGGGTTCTGGCTAAGCTGCTGCGCTAAGTCGGCAGGCCAGTCAGGGCTGGTCTGCCGCTTGGTCGCCATCGACTTTGGGGGCGTCGACGCATCAGTAGGGGAGGAAAAAACGGTCTGCGGTGTACTATCTGCATCGACCCCTGGCATAAGGAGCGCTTCGCGTCTTGACCCTTGGCGTAATATCACCCGATCGGATAAGACTTGATCGACACTGACTTGGGTCCCTTTCACCTGCTCACCCACACCGTAAGTCACTTGACGGCCGCCGTTCGCGATCACGGCCAATGCACGCTTCGGATCGTTACTGGCTACCACGCCAACCAAAGTTAGGCGTAGCCGGGTTTCGGGCACATTGGTCACCGCATGTTGCGTGGGTTGGGCGGCCGCTTGGTAACGCCCAAACAATTGGGCATTAACGATAGGTGCCAACGAAAAAGGATCCGTCGCAGCGCGAGAGGACGACGCCGACTGGCTTGCCACAGACATTACAGGTGCAGGTGCAGGTGCAGGCGCATAAAACGCCCACACCATTCGCCCAGCCAACCATGCCAGAACGAGGAACAGTAAAATGTTTAGCCACGTCGCAAGTCGTGCCACCTGCTGCGGTGACACAGTGAACGTGCCATGCTGGCGTCCTGCCTTACGCATCATCCCTTCCAAACCAAATTGAGTCACCGAGTGTCCATTGATGGCTTTTTTTACCATCAAGTTCCATCATTAGATTACGAAAAGCTGGGCATACTAGCAAAAACACGATGTGATATTGAGATAATTTTCATTTTTGTCGTAATCCCACATCCTAACCAAGCCAGCACATTTAGGTCAGATTGTACCTCGACGCTGTGATACTGCTCTAAAGGAATTTTTGTGCTAATGTCGCCCATCCGGATTGCGCAGGAGTTGAGTCATGAAAACACACGCATCGGCGCCCTTGACGGCAGTCAGGCTAGACAAGTGGCTATGGGCCGCTCGGTTCTACAAAACACGGTCAATCGCACGTAACATGATTGACGGCGGCAAGGTGCATTATAATGGCCAGCGCGCCAAACCTAGCAAAATGGTTGAAGTAGGTGCTGAGATCCGACTTCGGCAAGGACACGAAGAAAAAACCATTACTGTATTAGAATTATCAGAGCAGCGTCAGGGTGCGCCGATTGCGCAGACGCTGTATCAAGAAACCCAAGACAGTATCAAACAGCGTGAGCACAACACGGAAATGCGTCGCTTACACGCACACAATCCGCGCCCAGAAAACCGGCCGGATAAGAAACAACGCCGAGATATTCGTAAGTTTAAACAAGGCATAGAGTAAGGCCGATCCCACTAACCAGGCCCTAAGCCGGAGAGATTGCATGTCAAACGATCAACTACACCGTTACCTATTTAAAGATGTGTCTGTGCGTGGTGAGCTGGTCAAGCTCGATGAAACCTATCAACGCATCTTGGAAAACCAAGACTACCCTGCGCCCGTCCAAGCGCTACTAGGGGAGATGCTTGTCGCCACCAGCTTACTCACTGCCACCTTAAAATTTGAAGGCTCAATTACCGTACAACTACAAGGTGACGGTCCGGTATCACTGGCGGTGATCAATGGTGACCATCAGCAGCAACTGCGCGGTACCGCACGCCTGAAAGGCGACATCAAAGCCGATGCAACCCTACCTGAGATGCTTGGTAAGGGGCAGCTCATTATCACTATCGAACCGGTCGACGGCGAACGCTATCAAGGCATTGTGGGCTTAGACTCGGATCATCTGCAAGGCTGCCTTGAAGACTACTTTGCGCGTTCAGAGCAACTGGAAACGCGACTTTGGTTGCGCACCGGTGAGTTTGATGGCAAACGTCACGCGGCCGGAATGATGCTGCAAGTGCTACCGGATGGCAAAGGGGACGATAACGACTTTGACCATTTGGCGAAGCTGACTGAAACCGTTAAAAATGATGAATTATTTGGCCTTGACGCAAAAGATGTCCTTTATCGTCTATATCACCAAGAAAGCGTGACCGTTTTCGATCCTCAGTCAGTATGCTTCAAATGCAGCTGCTCACGCGAGCGCAGCGCACAAGCGATAGCCGCCATAGAACGCAGCGAAGTCGATAAAATGATTGCAGAAATGGGCACGATTCGTTTGCACTGTGATTATTGCGGCAGTGATTATGCGTTTGACAGCGTCGATGTCGCAGCCATCTTTGAGCAGAACGCCGATTCATCGTCACAAATGCAGTGAAAAACGTGCTACATATTTAGTTGCATAAAACAAAGAAACCCAACTTAGTTCAAAAGCCAGCATCAAGCTGGCTTTTTTCTTGGTCTCCTCGGACACATCTCACATTTTTTTGCGCATTAATTTTGTACAAACAATAAGAGCTCTGTGGGTAGCGCAAACGTTTAACTAAGCGTTACCATAGAGGGAGTCACGTCACCTGGTGGTCAGTACCCTACAATCAAAATAGCCCTAGTGTGCGTGCGGTAATTTTTTGCAGTAACTCCCTGAATGGCACTATTCAGGTTGCTAGCATAAAGACAGTTAACAACATCTTACCCCAAGGAGCACCTATGACTGTCCTGAACGTCGAATCCGAAGTCGCCGGCATCGATCTTTCCCGTCATGGTCTGGAAAATGTCAAAGAAGTCATTCGCAATCCCTCTTATGAACAGTTGTTCGAAGAAGAAACCAAACCTGGGCTGGAAGGCTATGAAAAAGGCGTGGTGACTGAGCTCGGCGCTGTGGCGGTGGATACCGGTATTTTTACTGGCCGTTCACCAAAAGATAAATACATTGTGCGTGACGACACCACCCGCGATACCGTGTGGTGGTCCGATCAAGGGAAAAACGATAACAAGCCGATTGATCACGCCGTTTGGAAAGATTTAAAAGCCTTGGTTACCCAGCAACTCTCTGGCAAACGTCTGTTTGTGATTGATGGCTACTGCGGTGCCAACCCTAACACACGTTTACGGATCCGTGTGATCACCGAAGTGGCGTGGCAAGCGCACTTTGTGAAAAACATGTTTATCCGTCCTACCGATGAAGAGCTAAAAGACTTTGAGCCAGACTTCGTGGTCATGAACGGTGCTAAATGCGTCAACAATAAATGGCGCGAGCATGGTTTGAACTCGGAAAACTTCACGGTCTTCAATCTTACCGAGCGCATGCAGCTTATCGGCGGGACATGGTACGGCGGCGAGATGAAAAAAGGCATGTTCGCCATGATGAATTATTTCTTGCCCTTGCAAGACATCGCGTCCATGCACTGCTCGGCAAATATGGGCAAAGACGGCGACGTCGCGATTTTCTTCGGCCTATCTGGCACGGGTAAAACAACCCTCTCCACCGATCCGAAGCGTCAGCTGATTGGCGACGACGAACACGGCTGGGACGATCATGGTGTGTTTAACTTTGAAGGCGGCTGCTATGCAAAAACCATTAAGCTGTCCAAAGAAGCAGAGCCCGATATTTACAATGCCATTCGCCGCGATGCGCTGCTTGAAAACGTCACCGTACGTGGCGATGGCCGTATCGACTTTGACGACAACTCCAAAACCGAAAACACCCGAGTGTCTTACCCGATTTATCACATCGATAATATCGTTAAGCCAGTGTCGAAAGGCGGACATGCCAACAAGGTGATCTTCCTCTCCGCGGATGCGTTTGGCGTGCTACCGCCGGTGTCTAAACTGACGCCTGAGCAGACCAAGTATCACTTCCTGTCAGGCTTTACCGCCAAGCTGGCCGGCACTGAGCGTGGTATTACAGAGCCAACCCCTACCTTCTCAGCTGCTTTCGGGGCCGCATTCTTGACCTTGCACCCAACCAAGTATGCAGAAGTGTTGGTCAAACGTATGGAAGCGGCAGGTGCAGAAGCCTACCTAGTGAATACTGGTTGGAACGGCTCAGGCAAGCGTATTTCGATTAAAGATACCCGCGCCATTATTGACGCTATCTTAGATGGTTCGATTGAGAAAGCAGAAACGAAGACGATTCCTATCTTCAATCTCACCGTGCCCGTCTCACTCGACGAGGTCAACGATGGCATCCTTGACCCGCGTGACACCTATGTCGATCCACTCCAGTGGGAAAGCAAAGCGAAGGACCTTGCCCAACGCTTTATCGATAATTTCGACAAGTACACCGACACCCCAGAAGGGGCTGCTTTGGTTTCAGCCGGGCCTCAGCTCGACTAAATCATCCCACTTACGCCCCATAGCGATATGGGGCGTACTTTTTGCCTAGCAGTTGAATTTAGGCCACTTTTGCGCCAGTCTTAATCCATTCATCGTCACCGTTTCTCGCTCCAATAGGATTTGCCCATGCGCATCCTGGCCAAACTGATTGCCAGCTTGATCATCCTGATTGTCACCGCGCTTTTCGTGGTTGTGGTGCTTTTGCATACCCGTTACAGCACACCTGTCTTTAATACCGTCTCCCAGACCCTGTTACCCGGTAAACTCACCGCGGCACAAGTGGGGTATCACTGGCGCTCACCGCTGCAACTGACATTGATTCAACCGGATTATCAAGCCTCCCAAACCGATTGGCATGCGGACAAACTACAACTTTATATAGACCCCGCGACCTTTCCACACATTGCTTGGCTACGCATTGATGGTATGGATATTGACCTTGATGCGCTGGACGCCAACCCATTGCAGGAATTACCTCAAGGGCTGACTATTGGTCGAGTGCTACTAAGTGATGTCACCCTACACACGCCGCACTGGCAAGCCACCAATGTACGTGCACAACTCGATAATTGGCAAAAAGGCTCCCAAGCCTATGGCACAGTGAAAGGACGAGCACAATGGGAAATAGGCTCGCTTAACGGACAAGGTATCGCCTTAACCCAATTACTACTGGATGCGAAACCGAGTGACCAAGGGTGGGAGATTCTAGGCGCCTCGATGCAGTGGCAACGCGCTGCAATCAGTGCGCAAGGTCATTGGCAACCCGGCACTCTCGCGCTCGAGCAACTCACTATCAGCGATGCGGTGATTGATAGCGAGAAAACCCGCCAGATCCTCGCGCAAGCACTCGCGGCTTGGCCTCACGATACCGTGTTAACCGTCGCCCGTGCCGACGTAAGACAACTCAGCGCAGAAACGCATCTCCTGTCGGTGAACCAATTAACCTTCTCGGCGCAAAATCTTCGTTTCGCCCCCAACGCGCCTTGGTGGTATCAACCGGCGATGCGATTGTCATTCAACGCCGATTATCTGCGCTGGCAAGGCCAAACTTGGGAACAGCCGCTGGGCGATATCGAGTGGCGAGATAACGCAGTGATCGTCAATCAGCTCACCAGCCAATTGCAGGAGGGCTTTTTTGCTGTGTCTGGCCAATTCACCCAGAACAATTGGCAGATAGACCGTTTTCAAGCCAACGGTTTAACCCTCTCTCGCCAAGAGCTTGATCCCCTTCAAGACTTGTTACCCGGTATACCGACCCAACTGAGCATCACCAGTTTACAGCTAAAGCATAACGAGTGGCTTAACTTATCCCCTGACTTTGCCACCAAAATCAGTGGCATTGATGTGGATGGCCAATCTCTTGAGATCCGCGATGGCGAGCTAGTCAATGGTCTCATTACAGCCAGCGCCAACCATGCAAGTATTAACCAGCAGTGGCTCGCAGAGCCCTACCTGCGTCTTGAGGCTCATGATCGTAAGCTTCAGCTGCACCAATTTTTACTGGGTTTTCCCGATGGCCAACTGGCGCTGTCTGGGCAGATCAATCTCGCCGCACCGAGCCGACCTTGGTCACTGGCCGTTGACGGTTTGCAAATTCCCTTGTCCATTTACCATGCTTGGTTCGATTGGCCACTACCGCTAGACGGCTTTCACGATATTGAGGGGCAATGGTCAGGGCTGGCGGCAGACGCGCACAGTTTTAAGGTGGGGTTGAACGGTCAGTTAGCCGTCACTTTTCTCGACAGCGCTGCGGCGCAAACAGACCCATCTGTGGATCAACCTTGGTCTATTCGGCTCGCACACTGGTTGAAAGGGGAGACGGTCCTGCCTGAGGCAAGCCACTTGGTTCCGCTACCTTTTGCATCGCTGACGCTCAATGCCGATCGCGGTGACATTCGCGCCACGCTCAGCGGCGAGCAAACCCTGTCACTCCGCTGGCCGATTTATCAAGCGACAGAGCCTAACCTCAGCGAATAAGGCGCTAACGCAGCAGAGCCAGTTGCGGGGCCGGCTGCGTCGTTGCCGCATCATCCGATGGCAGTAAGACATAGGTGCCCGTGAACACTCCTGCCTGTTCATCACCACTGAAAAACGCCACTTCTAGCGTCACCCGCGCTCGACGCCCGTTTTCGAGTCGGTCTAGATCGCCGCTTAAACTGTCTAACGACACGCTGGCACGGGGACGCTCTGCCACCGGGCGACGATAGCGAATATGGCTGTCTGCGAGCACAATATCCGCACTCAGCTGACGCTCTTTCATCAGCAACCACACCATGCCCCAACCGGCGAGCGTGGCAAGGCTGAAAATGCTGCCTGCAAACATGGTGTGATGCGGGTTTAGATTGGCATTGAGGTTGGCGCACACTTCGAAGCGATAGCCGGTAAATTGAGTGATTTTGACCCCCATTTTGTCACTAATGGGGATCTGGTGCTGCCAGCGCCTTTGTAGCTCAGCGCACCATTCAGGTCGACGCACGACATCCGACAGTGGATCTAAATGCTTCACCATTTGTTGGTGTCGGATAGGGCCACGCTCATCACTCAACTCACCTTGGCTAATAAATTCATGCTTGGCATAAAAACTGACCGCGTCCTCACGCGCATTACAGACTAAGCGCTTGGCCCCTTCTTGGCGCGCTAACGACTCTAATGCCATCAGTACCAACGCGCCCAGGCCTCGGCTGCGATAGTCCGGTGAAACCGCCATATAACGGATTTGACCGTCGTTATCTGGGGTCAGATACAACCGCCCAATCGCTACAGGCTCGCCATTGCCATCGACAATCATTCGATGGCAAGCACTGACGTCATACGCGTCGCGTTCAGAGCCACGCGGTGCATGCCAAGGCTCGCGTAGCATGCGATAACGAAAATCGTAATACCGCGCCAGATCTTGCTCTGTTTGTGGCGTCACCATTCGGAACATGCCTGTCTCTCCCTGTTAGGCTGGTTAAACCTGAAGCCAAAATGTGACCGGTCCATCATTGACCAAACTCACTTTCATGTCTGCGGCGAACTGCCCAGTTTGGGTCTGAAGCCCCGCTTGGCGACAGTGATCACAAAACAAATCGTACAAACGTGCCGCCTCTTCCGGCGCCGCGCCTGAAAAGCTCGGACGCATCCCTTTTTTAGTATCGGCTGCAAGGGTGAACTGCGAGACCACCAGCAGCTCGCCTCCAGCCTGAGCAACATTGAGGTTCATTTTGCCGGCATCGTCTTCAAACACCCGATAGCCAGTGACTTTGTGCGCCAGTTTGGCAGCCTGCGCATCGGTATCCCCTTTTTCTACGCCTAATAGCACCACCAGCCCTTTGCCAATGGTACCGAGGGTATTGCCCTCAACCGTGACGTTCGCTTCACTCACGCGTTGAATTAAGGCGATCATAACGCTCCTTATTGTCTTCATTTTCAATCACAGCAGGGACAGGTGTGTCTCGCGGCGCCGCATCCCCTTGAGGTCGCCACAGTGCCGACTCATGCAAGGTGGCCGTCACTTGAGCACCAAACAACACAATGCACCAGCTAAAATACACCCAAACAAATAAAATCGGCACCACGGCCAGTGCACCGTATATCAGCTGATACGAAGGAAAGTGCGTGACATACAACGCGAACACTTTTTTGCTCAATTCAAACAAAATGCTGGCAGCTGCCGCGCCCACTAACGCATGGCGCAATCGCACTCGGGTATTCGGCACCAGCGTATACAGTCCCATAAACGTGAGCGTGGTTAACACAAAGGGTAATCCACGCAGCAAGGTGGTTAATAAGTCGCTGGCGACGCCACTTTGTAAGAGCGATAGCGACGTCAAATACGAGCTTAAGGCAATGCTGGTACCAATCAAGATAGGGCCCAGCGTCAGCACCATCCAGTAGATCGAAAAGGCGATCATCATTGGTCGCTTGGTCTTAATCTTAAAGGTGTGGTTCAAGCTCTTATCAATGGCAGAAATGAGCATAATGGCGACCACGAACAAAAAGCAGACCCCCACCGCGGTCATCTTGCCCGCGTTGGCGACAAACTCATTAAGGTAACGCGCGACAATTTCGCCCGCCGCTGGGACGAAATTCTTGATCACAAACTGCTGCAGTGTTTCGCCCACTTGCGAAAAGCCGGGAAAACTCGAGAAAGCAGACAGCACCACGGTGACAAGCGGGACCAAGGACAACAAGGTGACATAGGCCATATAGCCGGCGCTCACGGTGAGCCTATCTTCTCCCATTCGTTGCCACAAATGACGAACCATGGCCTGTAGCCAGTCACGTGAGCATTGCCATGAGGGCATGTCACGCAGCGGATTATCGAGCATACCTTGTTCCTAACCTTGTGTTAGCCTTACGCTTATTCAGTGTACATGATTTATAACCAAGGAGTTGCCTGTGCGGGCCGTGCTACTATTTTTGACCAGTTTAACCCTGATGACCGGCTGTCAGTCTGCCTATTACGCAGCGATGGAGCAAGTCGGCGTTCATAAGCGCGATATCATGGTCGATCGTGTTGAAGATGCTGCCAGTGCGCAGCAAGAGGCACAAACCCAGTTTAACGACGCGCTTGAAGCATTGACCACATTGACGCAGTTTGATGGCGGCGAGTTACAAGCTGCTTACGATACAGTCAATAAGCAATATCAAAAAAGTGAAGCAGCAGTGACTCAGGTTCGTGACCGCATTGATGCCTTGGACGCCGTGGCGCAGGCCTTATTTGCTGAGTGGGACGAGGAGCTGGCGCTATACACCAATCCACGCCTCAAACGCGAGAGTGCCCAGCGTTTGCGAGCCACACAAGCCGAGTATCAGCGCTTGTATGATGCCATGCAACGCGCCGAACGCACCATGACACCCGTGCTAAATACGCTGCAAGATAACCGCTTATATCTGAAACACAATCTGAATGCACGCGCCATCGGTGCACTCCAAGGCGAGTTCAAAAATCTCGCCGGTGATATCGATCGCGCTATTGCCGATATGCAGCGTGCCATTCAAGCGTCCGATCGGTTTATTCAAACCCTTAATTAATCCGTAGGCAAAAAAAAAGGCACCCGAGGGTGCCTTTTTGACGCTTCGCATTCACGGTTTAGCCTTTACGGCCTGCACGCTTACGCTCAGTTTCAGTCAGTAACTTCTTACGAATACGGATGCTTTCTGGTGTCACTTCCACCAGCTCATCGTCATCGATAAACTCAAGCGCTTGCTCAAGGGTAAACTTGATGGCAGGTGTCAGTACCTGTGCATCATCAGTACCAGACGCACGTACGTTGGTTAGCTGCTTACCTTTCAAGCAGTTAACGGTCAGATCGTTAGAACGGTTGTGAATACCGATGATTTGACCTTCGTACACTTCATCACCGTGCTCAGCAAACAGACGGCCACGCTCTTGCAAGTTAAACAGAGCATAAGTCAGTGCTTTACCCGCCGCGTTAGAAATCAGTACACCGTTAACACGTTGACCGATATCACCGCCTTTAAATGGGCCGTAGTGGTCAAACGTGTGGTAAATCAAGCCAGAGCCCGAGGTCAGGGTCAAAAACTCAGTCTGGAAGCCAATCAGGCCACGAGACGGCATCATAAAGTCCATACGGACACGGCCTTTGCCGTCAGGCAACATATTGGTTAATTCACCTTTACGCAGACCGATGTTCTCCATCACGCCGCCTTGGTGCTCTTCCAGTACGTCAATGGTCACGGTTTCAAACGGTTCCAGTTTTTGACCATCTTCTTCTTTGATGATCACTTCTGGACGTGATACCGCAAGCTCGTAGCCTTCACGACGCATGTTTTCGATCAGGATAGACAGGTGCAGTTCACCACGACCGGATACGCGGAACTTATCTGGGTTATCCGTTTCTTCAACGCGCAGTGCAACGTTGTGTACCAATTCCTTTTGCAGACGCTCAAGAATGTTACGCGACGTAACGTATTTACCTTCCAGACCCGCAAATGGCGAGGTGTTAACTTGGAAAGTCATGGTTACAGTTGGCTCATCGACGGTCAACGGTGGCAGCGCTTCTGCATTGCTTGGATCGCAGATGGTATCTGAAATTTTCAGCTCGCCAAGACCGGTGATAGCAATGATGTCACCCGCTGTCGCTTGCTCAACGTCGTTACGCTCAAGGCCCAAGTAGCCCAGTACGCCACCTACTTTACCGTTACGCTTGCTGCCGTCGGCGCTAACAATGGTCACCTGTTGGTTAGGCTTCACTGAGCCGCGAGTAATACGGCCAACACCGATAACGCCTTTGTAAGAGTTATAGTCCAGCTGAGAGACTTGCATTTGGAATGGGCTGTTGATGTCAACATCCGGCGCTGCAACGTTATCAACGATCGCATTGAACAGCGGTTCCATGTTCTCGCCTTCGGTGGCTTCGTCTAGGCTCGCCCAACCGTTTAGTGCGGATGCGTAAACCACTTGGAAATCTAGCTGCTCGTCTGTCGCACCCAAGGTGTCAAACAGATCGAATACCTGATCCATAACCCAATCAGGACGCGCACCTGGGCGGTCAATTTTATTGATAACCAAAATTGGCTTCAGACCGTGTGCAAATGCCTTTTGGGTGACAAAACGTGTTTGTGGCATTGGGCCGTCAACCGCATCAACCACGAGCAACACAGAGTCAACCATCGACATGATACGCTCTACTTCACCACCGAAGTCGGCGTGTCCAGGAGTATCGACGATGTTGATACGGTAGTCATTCCAGTTAATGGCGGTGTTTTTCGCCAAAATGGTGATGCCACGCTCTTTCTCAATGTCGTTCGAGTCCATGACACGCTCTTCCACTTCACCGCGGGTTGCTAGCGTGCCGGACTGCTGCAGCAGCTTATCCACTAGCGTGGTTTTACCGTGGTCAACGTGGGCAATAATGGCGATATTTCTCAATTTATCAGTCTGTAAGTTGGTCATGGACTCTCTTTTCACTCGATAGACGGGGGCGCGCGCCGAACCTTGGGTTAAACACACCTACCACGACGGTGCCGCCACCTGATTAAAAAAACGGCCGTAATGTACCAGATTTTGTCGCAAAACCCACCTAAATATGTGAATCAGCGCAAAGACAATGACGGACTCTTGTGTTCACGCTGGTGAATTATTAAGCAAATACAACGGCTCAGTGAGAAAAAGACCAAGATGAATTTTTAAAGGCAGACCACACTCTCACCGCCATTTGTCTGCTATAACTTCGAGGGCTGCACGGCTGTCGTGCGAATCCAACACCACTGCCGAGTTATTTGCACCATAGCAATGCATTGATGCACAATAATGGTGCATACAGACAGTGTTTCGGTGCCCATTAATCGTCGCGTTGCCCGTCAATGGGGCAATTAGCACGTTTAAAATTGTTGGCACAGTTTTCGCTTTGTACTGTGCAAGGAGCAAACCCAGCTTACCCTTTTATTTTGACACCGGAGGTTATTTCACATGTCAGTAGAAAACGTGCTCGCATTGATCCAAGAGAACGAGGTGAAATTCATCGATCTGCGCTTTACCGATACTAAGGGTAAAGAGCAGCATGTCTCTATTCCTTCACACCAAATCGATGCTGACTTTTTCGAAGAAGGCAAAATGTTTGATGGCTCATCCGTCGCCGGTTGGAAAGGCATCAACGAATCAGACATGATTATGATGCCTGACCCAAGCTCAGCCGTGCTGGACCCATTTACCGAAGAAAGCACGCTCAACATTCGCTGTGATATTCTTGAGCCCTCAACCATGCAAGGTTATGAGCGTGACCCTCGCTCGATTGCCAAACGTGCCGAAGACTACATGCGCGCAACTGGCATTGCTGATACCGTCCTGATCGGTCCTGAACCAGAGTTTTTCTTGTTCGATGACGTGAAGTTCGCCACCGATATGGCTGGCTCTTTCTACAAAATTGATGATGTCGAAGCGAGCTGGAACTCGGGCTCGGCGCTGGAAGGCGGTAACAAAGGCCACCGTCCGGGCGTAAAAGGCGGCTACTTCCCAGTTGCCCCTGTGGATTCATCACAAGATATCCGCTCTGCCATGTCATTAGTGATGGAAGAAATGGGCCTCGTGGTTGAGGCGCACCACCACGAAGTGGCAACCGCAGGACAAAACGAGATCGCAACCCGCTTTAACACTCTGACCACCAAAGCGGACGAAATTCAGATCTACAAGTATGTCGTGCATAACGTCGCGCACGCCTTTGGTAAAACCGCAACCTTTATGCCAAAGCCACTGGTTGGTGATAACGGCTCGGGCATGCACGTACACCAATCACTCGCGAAAGACGGTCAAAACCTGTTTGCCGGTGACAAGTACGGTGGCCTGTCCGAAACCGCTCTTTACTACATTGGCGGTATCATCAAGCATGCGCGTGCCATCAACGCCTTTGCCAACGCTTCAACCAACTCCTACAAGCGTCTGGTTCCCGGTTTTGAAGCGCCTGTCATGCTGGCTTACTCCGCGCGTAACCGTTCTGCGTCTATCCGTATTCCGGTGGTGCCGAGCCCGAAAGCACGTCGTATCGAAGTCCGCTTTGGCGATCCGTCTGCGAACCCATACCTGTGCTTTGCTGCGATGCTGATGGCTGGTCTTGACGGGATTAAAAACAAGATCCATCCAGGCGATGCGATGGATAAAGACTTGTACGACTTACCCGCAGAGGAAGCGGCGGAAATCCCAACCGTTGCCGAGTCCTTGAAAGAAGCCTTGCAAGCCCTTGATGCCGATCGTGAATTCTTGACGGCTGGTGGCGTGTTCTCGGATGACTTTATCGACTCTTACATTGGCCTAAAAGCCGGTGACGTGGAGCGCATCCAAATGACCACGCACCCTGTTGAGTTCGAACTTTACTACTCAGTGTAAAGCGCCCACCAACAGAAATTACGGCCCACCTCGCAGGTGGGCTTTTTTATGCTTGAGCCCGCCTAATGCCGTTTTACACTCAGTGTTTTACCGTGACAAGGCACAACAAACATGAAATGGTTTCTCGTAACTTGGTTGCTTATCACACTGCCTTGTGCAGCCACCAGCGTCTATCAATGGACCGATGCGCAAGGGGTTTTGCATCTCAGTGATACGCGGCCGGTTGGCGAGATATCGGTCACTGAGCATACGGTGACATCCTTTACGCCATCCACGCCGCCGGTCTCACCTTCATCGAGCCTGACACCGGCCTCTCCCTCAACCGAGCCGGACATCGCCGTGGCGCTCTCACTGCTCCACCCTGCTGAAGGTGCGACCTTGCGCAGCAATCCCGGTAAGCTCACAGTCTCGGCATCAGTCCGTCCCGTCCATGCAGCCACAGAGTCGGTAGTATTGCTCCTCGATGGTGCAAAGGTAGCGCTTTCCCCCCAGCAAACCACACAGCGAGATCAGCGAACGTTGCATTGGTATATTGAGCCAGTCGATCGGGGCACTCACTCGGTGCAAGTGCAATACATTGAAAACGGCAAGGTTATTGCATTATCTCCCGTTCATCGTTTCTTTTTGCACCGTGCACATCTCAATCAACCGTCGCGTCAGACGCACTAGTGAGGCGGTTATCGCCTGATGACAACCGATTGAGTTCACAAAGCCACCGACGGGGGCTGCACGGTGTACAGAGTTTGATTACACTCAATGCACCATTATAGTGCAAACAAGGATTCAGCCGCACATGATGCCAGGGCAACTGTTCGATCATCTGCTAACGGCCATTGTCGTGGTCGACACACAATGGCGTATTTTGTACGCCAATGCAGCCGCTGAGCAGCTGATGCACCAAAGTGTCCGCCGTTTAGTTAACCAGCCGCTCACAGAACAGCTCCAACATGCCAGTGTGGATTGGTCACACATCGTCAGTACCACACAAGCCGGACAGAGCTTGACCGACAGTGATGTGACTTGGGTGGTCGACGGTCAACCACAAAAAGTCCAACTTAGCGCGAGTCCGCTATTTGATGACCCAGACGGCGGAAAAATCCTGCTCGAAGTCAATGTGGTTAGCCAGCAGCAACGGATCAGTAAAGAGCTCGCCCAAAAAGCACAGCAACAAGCGGCCAAAGAATTAGTCCGAGGATTAGCGCACGAAATAAAAAACCCGCTCGGTGGCTTACGTGGCGCGGCACAGCTGCTGGAAAAAATGTTGCCCGATGCGAGCTTGGCCGAATACACCCAAATCATCATTGAACAAGCGGACCGGCTGCGTAATCTCGTCGACCGACTACTGGGCCCGCAGCGTCCGGGGCTGCGACAAAAGCAAAATATTCATGTGGTGCTGGAAAAGGTCCGTCAGTTAGTCAATCTCGACACGCAGGGCGCGGTCGATATCATTCGCGACTACGACCCTAGCTTGCCGGATTTTGACATGGATCCCGAACAACTTGAGCAAGCGATTCTCAACGTGGTGGCCAATGCTGCCGACGCGGTGCGCGAGCAAGCCGATGGACAAATTACCTTGCGTACACGCACAGGGTTTCAAACCGTGATTCATGGCATGCGTCATCGTGTCGTGGCACAAATCGAGATTATCGATAATGGGCCGGGCATCAGCCCCGAGCTACAAGACACCTTGTTTTACCCTATGGTCACCAGCAAAGTGAACGGAAATGGCCTCGGGCTTGCGATTACCCACCACCTCATTGATCAGCATAAAGGAAAGATTGAGGTTAATAGCTGGCCAGGGCACACCTGCTTTATCATCCAATTACCGATTATTGAAAAGGACACCACGCATGAGTAAAGGAACCATCTGGATTGTTGATGATGACAGTTCCATTCGTTGGGTCATGGAGCGCACCTTAAGCGCCGCCAATTTAGCGTGCCAGACATTTTGTGATGCCGACAGTGTGTTAAGCGCACTCCGCGAGCAAACACCCGATGTGTTGGTCTCCGATATCCGCATGCCGGGCACGGATGGGCTCGCCCTTCTCCATCGTGTTCATGAGCAACATCCGGATTTGCCAGTGATCATTATGACCGCACACTCAGATTTGGATGCCGCGGTGAATGCTTACAAAAAGGGCGCATTCGAGTATCTGCCGAAGCCATTTGATATTGATGAAGCCCTAGCCTTAGTCGAGCGTGCACTGGCACATCGCAAAGAGCAGCAAAAGCAGCAAACCACCCAGCCTTCTCAAGCGGACATGCCAGAAATCATTGGTGAAGCGCCCGCCATGCAAGAAGTGTTTCGCGCTATAGGTCGTCTTTCTCGTTCATCGATTTCAGTCTTGATTAACGGTGAATCTGGCACAGGGAAAGAGTTAGTGGCGCAAGCATTGCACCGCCATAGCCCCCGCGCTGACCATGCTTTTATCGCCCTCAACATGGCCGCGATTCCCAAAGATTTGATTGAATCTGAACTGTTCGGCCACGAAAAAGGCGCCTTTACCGGTGCAAACTCGGTGCGCCAAGGACGGTTTGAGCAAGCCAATGGCGGCACGTTATTCCTCGATGAAATTGGCGATATGCCACTGGATGTGCAAACACGTTTGCTGCGTGTGCTGGCCGATGGCCAATTCTATCGCGTCGGTGGTCACGCCGCCGTGGATGTGGATGTGCGGATCATCGCCGCCACTCACCAAGATTTAGAGCGCTTGGTGGCCGAAGGCGCATTTCGAGAAGACTTGTTCCACCGCCTGAATGTCATTCGCGTCCATTTACCGTCTCTTAAAGACCGACGCCAAGATATTCCGCAATTGTGTCAGTATTTTCTCGCCCGCGCCGCGGAAGAGCTCGGTGTCGAAGCCAAACAGCTCCATCCAGATACCAAAGCCATCATGAGCCAACTACCTTGGCCGGGGAATGTGCGTCAACTAGAAAATACCTGCCGATGGTTAACCGTCATGGCCAGTAGCAATGAGGTCTTACCCAGCGACTTACCTCGCGAGCTGCTTCATCAGCCCACCCGCCTCGCTGAGAACGAAGAGCAAGACTGGCAGCACGCATTGGCGCAATGGGCAGAGCATGCGATTGCCAGCGGCCAACACGGCATTTTGCAACAAGCACTGCCGAGTGTTGAGCGCATATTGTTGGAGTCAGCACTGGCACACACCCATGGTCACAAGCAGGATGCAGCGAAAATACTCGGATGGGGACGAAATACACTCACCCGTAAGCTAAAAGAGCTTAATATTGAGTCATGACTCATTATTAAAACTCAAACACTTTGAACCTCTGCTAAATTTAATAACAGCGATTGGGGTACAATCCGCCAATTGTGTTGGGTTCTTAAGAAGAGTTAAGTTGTTGTACTAATGAGAAACATGCGTCCCCTTTCGATTCGAGCAGCTGTCATGTTACCCGTGTTTCTCCTACTCACGCTGACACTGATTGTGATCGTTTTTACAATCAACAATCATTACCAGTCCAGTTCGCGTTTCGTCGGTAAGTTACTGCTTACCGACTACTCTCAGGGGATTGAGCAGGACTTACGTCAATACCTCGAAAATCCGTTTTACGCCAATGTCTTTGTCGCTGACAGCGTGGCAGCGTGGGCGAAAGATCGCAATCCCACCCCACAAGACATTCGCAATTACTTGCTCAACAGCTATACCTCCCTTTTTCAAGCCATGCCTCATATGCAGGTGTTGAGCATTGGTGTCGATGCCCGCGGCGACTATTACGGCTACCGCAAAAGCGCTAGTGGCCAATACATCCTCATGGAGCGCAGTGATGATACCGACCGCGCCTTGCGCATCTTCGATGGGCGTACGCCTTTATCCAATGTGATTTATCAAGACGGAGATTACGATCCCCGTGTGCGCCCTTGGTATATTCCTGCCTTTAACCGTGAGCAGCCACGCTGGACCGATATTTATCGCGATGCCGATGAGGTGGGAGAAGTCTCGCTCTCTGCCATTGCCCCCATCCAAATAAACGACAAAGTATGGGGCGTGGTTGCCAGCGACATTAAACTCACCGCTTTCAATCAGTTTTTAAGTGAGCGTCAGCAAAAGCTGGGCGGTGCCTTGTTTATTGTCGATAGGGAAGGGCGCATGCTGGCACACAGCGGCCAAGACAGCCCGACCAATATTCTTCATTTTCCCGGCGTTCCTAATAACTCAGTCCTCAACAATACTATCAGGAATATCTCTGATGACTGGCCTCCTGCACCCTCGCAATTAGGGCAGCCTTTTTATTTTAAGATTGCCGATCAGGGCAATTTTTACGGCACGATCAAGAAGGTAGATATGGCGGCACCTTTCCAGCACGACTGGTATGTGGTGGTAGCCTTGCCCGATCAGTTATTGCTGGAGAGCTTACTCAACCAACAAAAGATCAGTGTCTACCTGGTGATAGCCATGGCGCTAGTTGGGTTAATGGTGGTGTATTTGATTATTCGCCAGCTCACCCGCCCTTTGCGCGATACCGCGGAAGCTGCCGCCAAGCTTGCTTCAGGGAACCTGACGTATCGGATCAACACCTCTGCCAGTTTGCGAGAAATCGCCATTCTTAAAGATGCCTTTAACAACATGTCCGACAAAGTGCAGGACTCGTTCAATGCATTACGTCTACAGGTCCGTCAAGACAACTTAACCCGTTTGTACACCCGAGAAGGCTTATTAGAACAAGCCAACACCATCCGCTATCACGCGCCCAACACTTTAGTGATCCTCGGCATCAACGGGTTTCGCAACATCAACGACAGTCTAGGCCAAGACGGCGGCGATCAACTCCTGTGCACCATTGCTCAGCGCTTAACCGATCTCGCGGATGGCACTGGGATGTTGGTGTCACGGATTCGCGGTGATGAGTTTGCAGTGCTGGCCCCCAACACCACCAATCGCACTCAGTCAGAAGCCTTGGTGAATCAATTGCTCAGCCTGTTCAAGCGTCCGGTCAAAATCGGTAACGATGAGGTCTTGGTCGATGCATGTGCTGGGGTAGTCTTTGGCCACACCTTTGGCGATGCCATTTATGAAGGCTTGCAACACGCAGGATTGGCACTGAGTGAAGCAAAACGCAGTGAAACCGATGCCTATGTTTTCTTTGAGGCCAGTATGCAAGCGCGTGTCCAAGAGCAGTCGCGCTTGCTGCTCGAGCTTCATCATGCCGTACAGCACCATGAATTTGTGGTTTACTATCAACCTCTTGTGCGTCTTGTTGATGGCCGTTTCTGTGGCGCCGAAGCACTAGTCCGGTGGGAAAGTCCCAGTCGGGGCATGGTGTCGCCCGCCGAATTTATTCCGGTGGCCGAACAAAGCGGTTTAATCAACCAAATTGGTATGCAAGTGCTTGAACAGGCCGCGTACGATACCGTCGCCCAAATCGAAAAAGGCGTGTGGGCAGCGGATTTTCAGCTGCACGTAAACTTATCCGCCCGCCAGCTTTTATCCGCTGATTTTATCGATAAGTTGCAAGATGTCCTATCGCGTACCCGCTTGCCCGCCGATAACCTCACCTTAGAGATCACCGAATCTCAACTGATGAGCCACGAACAACTGGCGACATCGGGGTTAACTAAAATCCGATCGTTGGGCATCAAAATAGCCATCGACGATTTTGGGACCGGCTATTCGTCTTTGGCATACCTTCACCAGATGGCCTTTGATAGCTTAAAAATCGATCGCAGCTTTGTGCATTCGATGACTGAAAATGTGACCAACCAGCGCATCATTGAAGCCGTAGTAGCCATGACCCGTGGCATGGACGTCCACCTCGTTGCCGAAGGGATTGAAACCCAAGAAGAAGCGATTCGACTGCGTGAAATTGGCTGCCACTACGCCCAAGGGTTCTTGTTTGCCAAGCCGCTTCCTTTGGCCGAACTGCCAACAGAACGGGTAACGGATAAGCTCCCCACGCGATAGTTGTCACGTCATCGGCATACTGGCTACTGACGATGTGATGGTCAATCGCTATACTGAGCGCCAACTCACCTGCTGGGAACCGATGATGATAAGAAAAGACCTACCCTTGACGGACTTACACCGCCATCTGGACGGCAACATCCGTATCGAGACCATTTTAGATCTGGGGCAAAAATTCGCGATGCCTCTGCCGGCAACCAACATCGATGCGCTACGCCCACACGTGCAAGTGGTTGAAAACGAACCGGATCTGGTCGCGTTTTTGTCCAAGCTGGACTGGGGCGTCGCCGTGCTGGGTGATTTGGATGCAGTGCGCCGTGTGGCGTATGAGAACGTCGAAGACGCATTAAACGCACGCATTGATTATGCGGAACTACGCTTTTCGCCTTACTACATGGCGATGAAACATCAACTGCCTCTCGAAGGCGTGGTGGAAGCCGTGGTCGATGGCGTGCAAGCCGGTAGCCGTGACTTTGGCGTAAAAACCAACCTGATTGGCATCATGAGCCGCACTTTTGGCCCTCAAGCTTGTATGGCGGAGCTAGATGCCTTGCTGACCCAGAAACATCAA
Source organism: Salinivibrio sp. SS2 (assembly GCF_001722075.1). Classification (NCBI taxonomy): domain Bacteria; kingdom Pseudomonadati; phylum Pseudomonadota; class Gammaproteobacteria; order Vibrionales; family Vibrionaceae; genus Salinivibrio; species Salinivibrio sp. SS2. Next base: position 31,518 of record NZ_MEBP01000142.1, read on the forward strand.
TTGGTCGCCATCGATCTGGCCGGTGATGAGCTGGGCCAACCTGGCGATCAATTTACCCAACACTTCGCCAAAGTCCGTGCCAGCGATCTGCAAGTGACCGTGCACGCGGGTGAAGCCGCGGGTGCGGCCAGCATGTGGCAAGCCATTAATGAACTCGGCGCGACCCGAATCGGGCACGGGGTTAAAGCCATTGAGGATCCAAAACTGATGGACTACTTGGCCGAAAACCGTATCGGGATTGAAAGCTGCCTAACGTCGAACATTCAAACCAGTACGGTGGCGGATTTGTCTCAGCACCCGGTACGTCAGTTCCTCGATCACGGTATTCTGGCTTCGTTAAATACCGACGATCCCGCCGTCGAAGGCATTGAACTCCCGTATGAATACGAAGTGGCTGCCCCAGCTGCGGGCTTAACTACTGCGCAAATCCACACACTGCAAGAAAATGGCCTGACCATTGCTTTCTTGTCTGACAGTGAGAAAGCGGCACTGACCGCCAACGCCGCGGCCCGCTAATTTGCGAACCAAGCGACACAAAAAAACCGCCGTTTGGCGGTTTTTTTTGTTTAAATCACTCGCGAGAACTGTTGTTGGCGAGCCCTATCCCGTAAATAAACATCAAAACTCATACAGATGTTACGAATCAACATGCGCCCCGTTTTGGTCACAGCAATGCTGGTGTCGGTCAAGGCGACCAAGCCATCATCGACAAAACACTGCAAGAGTTTCAGATCCTCGGCAAAATAGCCATCAAAGTCGATGTCATACTCGGCCGCAATCTGGGCTTTATCCAAGAAAAAGTTACACATCAATGCTTTGATCACATCACGGCGGATCCGGTCATCGCGCTCTAGCATCACGCCTTTGCACAATGCATGGCGCTCAGCATCCACTTGCTGATAATACTGCTTCATGTCCTTTTGGTTTTGGGCGTAACAATCGCCAATCATCGAAATTGCCGACACCCCCAACCCCAGTAAGTCACAATCACCTTGCGTGGTGTAACCTTGGAAATTGCGGTGTAAACGCCCTTCGCGCTGAGCGACAGCCAATTCATCATCGGGCAGAGCAAAGTGGTCCATGCCGATAAATTGGTAGCCAGCATCGGTTAATGTGGTGATGGTCTCTTGCAGCATAGTCAGCTTGGCATCTGGCGATGGGAGGTCGTCGTCTTTAATTTTGCGCTGCGCAGCAAACAGCGATGGCAAATGCGCATAATTAAACACCGACAAACGTCCCGGACGCATCGCTAGCACTTGCTCTAAGGTCTTGGCAAAACCCGCTGGCGTTTGTGTGGGTAAACCATAAATTAAATCAAGATTGGTGGACCGAAATCCCAGCTCACGCGCACGCTCAACCAAGGCGTGGATAAAGTCTTCGTCTTGCTCTCGATTGACCAACTGCTGCACTTTTTTATCAAAGTCCTGAACGCCAATGCTAATACGGTTAAATCCCTCACCGCGCAGATGATCAAGCATGTCCAATGGAATTTCACGCGGGTCCACCTCAATGCTGATTTCTGCCTCAGCCTCAAAGTGAAACTCTTGACGCAACAAGTTCATCAAACGGGATATTTGCGGTTTGGTTAAAAATGTCGGCGTCCCTCCACCCCAATGCAATTGAGTCACGCGACGCGTGCCCAGCAAAAACGCGCGCTGGCGAATTTCATGCTCTAGCGCATCCAGGTATTCATCCGCTTTATGCTGATGGCGCGTCACCACTTTATTGCAGCCACAGTAATAGCAAAGCTTATGGCAAAACGGGATATGCACGTAGAGCGATAAGGGCCGGTCAGGATACTGGCTACAGGCCATATCAAATTCAGCGGCCGTAAAGGCTTCGTGAAATTCTAACGCGGTAGGATACGAGGTATAGCGGGGCCCTGAATAGTTGTACTTATTGATAAGGGCTTGATCCCAAATAACTTGTGGTGAGGACATGGCTTACAATTCCGCAAAGAGCGCTCAGGACAACAGCGCCTAGTGTGCCACAGCTTTTGGTGATGTGTTGAGCACTAACCGGCGCTAGCGATGCGAAAATGTCGGTGAGATCGAGTTTCGCCCAATAATTATAGGGGTATTGCGCGGTCAGAAGATAGACCGCGCGACTGGCTTTAATGGGTCAGGATATGATCGGGGATATGGCGACCGCCCGTAAACGCAAGAATCTCGGCCAACTCGACCTTGATCGCTTGCTCAAGGCGCGCTTCGTGTTTCGCCCGTTCTAGGTCAAACTTCATACGCTCTTTCTTTTTCAGCGCACTGCGAGCCTCGCCGCGTGGGGTATCTTTCACCGCCTCATACAGCTCAAACAAAGCGGGATAACGGCTATCAAACTCGACCCGTTTATCGCCTTGCAAATGATCCATGATCATATAGAGCCGAATCGCCGCTTCCGATAAATCACACTGATCGTTAAGTGCAGCAAACGCAATCACGTCGACACTCTCGACAATTTTATCGTTGCGCTTGGCAATTGCAGCCTCTTTTTGCTGCGCTTGTAAGGTGTTTTGGCGTTTTAATTTAGCCAGCAACACCCCCGCATAAATGGATAGGCCGAGAATAATTAATCCGCCTAGTCCGGCTAATACCCAGATCCAATCCTGCACCTGTTACTCCTCGTTAGTCGTCCTGTTGTTCAAATTTCGCCAGCAGGTCGTCTTCATCAGTGTCGTCGTCATTGAGTAAACCAAGCTTATCCATCAGCACTTCAATGCGATCGAGCTTCTCATCCACATACGCTTGCAGACCAGAGCCTAACTTCTCACCGTTTTCGATACGATCCAACAACACATTCAGTTGAGGGTCTTGCTCGAGTTTGGCAAGCTCTTGCTCAGGCGTGAGTTTAGGCTGCTTTGGTTTCACCGCATCCGTCCCGAGTGGGATAGGCTTTTTACTGCCAATGCGTGGGTCTTTATTACCTCCGCTGCGGCGCGTTTGCGTTTTACTTTCTTCCGAATGACGCGAGCCGGCTTTTTTACCTTTGCGCTTTTTCTGCTTTTTCAGCATGCGCGCAATGCGATCTTGTTCATTCTGATTTTTATCTACGTATTGCGCCGGGCCTTCCGATCCTACGCGGCGCGTTTTCTTTTTACGCGTCATGACAGTGGTTTCCTCATTAAAATTACGTCGTTGCCAACAAATTCAAGCGCAAGGCCCGATTGTGCGGCTAAAAACTCAAAAGTATGACGGCTAAAAAAGCTCACGTGTGTGGGGTCATTTTTGTAATGCCAACGTGAGAATGCCGCTTGGTCTGTGACCAACTTGGTCATCAACCCAAGCCATCCACCGGGCTTTAGCATGGCTTGCCATTGTTGCCAAGCCACGTCGGGTTGATAAAAGTGTTCGATAGCTTCTGTACAGGTAATAAAGTCATACTGCGTCTCTAAGACCTGTGCATCTGGCGCATAGAAGGGATCATAGCAGGCCATCGTGTGCCCTGCGTCAGTCAGCATTCTCGCCAATACCGGCCCCGGTCCACAACCAAAATCGAGCCCGTAAGCATGTTGGGGTAACCGTGTCATTAACGGTGTGAACAGGCGGGACAGAAAACGTTTATAGCCTTCATCCTCAGCATGGTTTTGGTGTAAGTCGTAAATCGCCTTCTCGTCATCTGCCGATAGCAACGCATCACGGTCAACGAAGACTAACTCACACACTGCACACTGGAAGTATGCTCGCTGTTTATCACTATGGTAAGGGTGTACGCCTTGGTGCGCACATAATGGGCAATGCTGCATATCATTCTTCAATGCCAGAAGCTGGCGCGAATGTAGCAGAAAGTGGGTCAATAAAAAAGCGACAGGCATAAAGCCTGTCGCGGTATCGCCTGAGCGATATAAGCGGGTGTCGTCCGTCCTGGTACGTCTTTCGTCCCTGCTTGATGGCGCTGTGCGCCCTTTGTATCAACGTCCTGTTGCTGTGGTGGCTACCTGCCTAACAGTCGCATCCTGCGTCCTTGTCATCATGACAACCACGGCACTGTCCTCGTGCATCACACTCCTTGTGCTAACGCGCTCCATGCGCACCACCGTGGTGGCGTCACCTTCCTAGCGTTTTTCCCGCGCTCCATGCGGGGGATGCATCAACGTCCTGTCGATGGGGATAGAATACTACAACCATGGTCATTGCCTAGAATTGCAGCCATAAAAAATGAACACAAAAACAACCTAAAAAGTTAAATTACTGAATAATATAACTATATTTTATTGTCTCGCATAGATTATATCTATTTTCACGGCAATCTATGGGCGATCTCTTACAAAAAAAGTCGCTCTTTTCGCGGTGCAGCCATCTGCGTCAATAGGGTCAGGTGCGTGGAGTCGGTTCGTATGAGTAAAAAACCGAAGGCAAACGCTAAGCGGGTAAGACGTCAGGCAACATCGAGTAGGGTGAGG
>NZ_MEBP01000143.1:0-21877 GCF_001722075.1 Salinivibrio sp. SS2
AAGACATTGGTGAATGAGTTCAGGGCAAAGGAGATCGGATAGACCATTGAGTTGGTCAGCAGAGAATTGATGTATTCGGTCGAGGGCTTGTCTTAAGAACATAAAAAAATCCGAGTGTGCAGAAACACTCGGATTTTGACACCCTCTCAGGATCGTTCAACCGATCATTTTTTGCTTAACTGATCGGCATTACAGCGTTTGCTGGCCTTTATTATTATCGTCACATGGTTAGCAAGGTTGATCGGGCACCAAAATGGTTGGCCCAGAGTCGGGTAATTGCTCTGGATAATCAATTGTGTAGTGCAGCCCTCGGCTCTCCTTACGCTGCATGGCACATCGCACCATCAGTTCCGCCACTTGTAACAAGTTGCGCAGCTCTAGCAAGTTATTCGAGACGCGGAAATTGGCGTAGTACTCGTGAGTTTCTTGCTTGAGCAGTTCAATACGACGCAGTGCGCGCTCCAGACGCTTGGTGGAGCGAACAATCCCCATATAATCCCACATGAACAAACGCAGCTCGTGCCAGTTGTGCTGGATAACCACTTCTTCATCGGAGCAAATTACTTGGCTCTCATCCCAAGCAGGTAGCGGCGCAAGCGGCTCAACATGGTCTTGGTGCGCTTTGATATGTTCAGCGGCAGACCACGCGTAGACCACACACTCCAGAAGCGAATTAGACGCCATCCGGTTGGCGCCGTGCAAGCCGGTATAGCTCACTTCGCCGATTGCATAGAGGCCCGGTAAATCGGTATTGCCGTTTTGGTCAACAATCACACCGCCACAGGTATAGTGAGCGGCCGGTACAATCGGAATCGCGTCCTTGGTGAGATCAAACCCATAGGTCTGCAGCTTCTCGTAAATGGTCGGGAAGTGCTTGGTGATAAAGTCAGGATCTTTATGACTGATATCTAAGTACATGCAATCAGCCCCGAGGCGCTTCATCTCATAGTCAATGGCGCGCGCAACGACATCTCGTGGGGCTAGCTCGCCACGCGCATCAAACTCTGACATGAATCGTGTCCCGTCTGGGCGTTTGAGATGGGCGCCTTCACCTCGTAATGCTTCGGTAAGCAAAAAGTTACGGGCATCAGGGTGATACAAACAGGTTGGGTGGAATTGATTAAATTCCAAATTAGCGACCCGACAGCCCGCACGCCAAGCCATAGCGATGCCATCACCAGATGACACATCTGGGTTCGAGGTATACTGATACACCTTGGATGCACCACCGGTTGCCAGCACTACAAAATTGGTCCGTACCGTGTCGACCACTTCGCGGTCGCGGTTCCAGACATAGGCACCTAACACATGATTGGGACCACCAAGGCCGATTTTTTTACGCGTAATAATGTCGAGCGCATTGTGGCGTTCGAGCAAGGTAATATTGGGGTGGTTGCGTACATTATCTTGCAGTGAGGTTTGCACGGCCATGCCGGTGGCATCCGCGGCATGAAGAATGCGGCGGTGACTATGCCCACCTTCGCGGGTGAGGTGATATTTCGGCGTGTCACTCTCTGTATCTTCTTGATCGAAAGGCACGCCGCCATCGATCAGCCATTGTACGCAATCTTTCGCATTTCGAGCGATAAAGTCGACAACTTGCGTATCACAAATGCCAGCGCCTGCAATTTGTGTGTCTTCAACGTGTGACTCGACAGAGTCCTGCTCATCAAAAACCGCGGCAATACCACCTTGCGCGTATAAGGTGGCTCCTTCGCTTAATGGGCCTTTGCTAAGTACAATCACTTTATGTGTGGGCGCCAAACGTAGCGCCAATGATAGGCCGGCGGCACCGCTGCCGATAACCAGCACATCACATTGATGTTCCTGAGTTGTGGTCGTCATGATCCCTGGTCCTCTTTCTACGCGGCCCATGTTACACCAATTTGTCACGCCTGCGCGCACTTGGATCAAATCACAGTGAACGGAGGGGGAAAGTTTGCAACCATGCTATCCTTCGGGCGACAATACAGGCGGGCTAGGTTGTCATAATTTAGCCATCCCGTCACAGTAATGTGATGACACCCAAAATAAAACCAATATGGTGAGGAACTTTTCCCCAGCCACTTCGTCGTAGTATGTGCGAATGCTCGCAAGAGGGTTTAACCGCGTTCTGACAACGTCGGGCACAGAATTTCGATAATCGGGCGGAAAGAACAACCAAGGAGTAAACGCTCGAATGAGCGAGCAGCTAACCGATCAGGTTCTAATAGAACGTGTACAGAATGGTGACAAGCAAGCATTCAACCTGTTAGTCGTCAAATATCAAAATAAGGTGTGCAACCTTATTGCCCGCTACGTGGGAACACACAGTGGCGATATTCCGGACATCGCACAAGAGGCGTTCATTAAAGCCTATCGTGCCTTACCGGGGTTTCGTGGTGAGAGTGCGTTTTATACTTGGCTGTATCGCATTGCGGTGAACACAGCAAAGAACCATTTGGTGGCGCAAGGGCGTCGTCCACCCGGCAGTGATATAGACGCAGAAGACGCAGAGAATTTTGAAAGCGGCGGCTCACTAAAAGAAATTTCGAACCCTGAGAACTTGATGTTGTCAGAGGAACTGAAGCAGGTAGTTTTTTCGACGATCGAATCACTGCCTGATGACTTAAAAACCGCAATTACGTTGCGTGAGCTCGATGGACTCAGCTACGAAGAAATTGCACAGGTAATGGATTGTCCAGTCGGTACGGTACGGTCTCGTATTTTCCGCGCTCGAGAAGCGGTGGAGAAGCGCATCCGACCACTGATGAAACGGTAACGTGTTTTGCTGGCTGCATGACGGTGACATGAATGACGGATAGAGAACAAATTTCAGCGTTGTTAGATGGTGAGGTCGTGGATAACGCAGTGATCCAACAACTCGAGCACGATAATGACGCGCTGCAAACATGGGAAAGTTTCGGGACCCTCCGTGACGTAATGCGAGGCGAAACCCCAAGTGCCGCACAGTGGGACATTGCTGGGGCGGTGGCGTCTGCGTTAGACAAGGAGCCAGCGCATACCCCTGTTCATCATCACGACAGTGATGTGGTACCTATGCATGAAGCGCAGCCGACGCCAGAAAAAGCCCGTCGTCACTTGCCCAACTGGCTTCAACAAGTCACGCAAGTGGGGATGGCCGCCTGTGTGTCATTGGCCGTGATTGTCGGTGTGCAGCAGTATAACCAGCCGGAGAGCACATCACCGGTAGCGAGTACCGCCACGCAGCCACCGGTACTAGAGACCATTCCTTTTTCGGGTGCCGCAGAACCGGTGAGTCTGAGCCGAGACGATTTTCGCTCAACGCCCACTGAAGCGCAGTTGATGGAGCAACGTCGCCGGATTAATGCGATGTTGAAAGACTACGAATTGCAGCTTCGTTTGAATAAAGATAGGCTGTCTGAGAATCAGACACTGGCACCGTCGATGAGCAGTACAAATCAATGAAAAAAACTCTGATCGGTGCGCTTGCGCTGGTCGGTTTGATGTCTGCGCAAGCCTCGGCCGAACCTTCTGCCGAGGCTTTGTTACATCAAATGGACGTCGCAAGCGACACATTAGACTATGAAGTGTCCTACATCATGGTCGGCAAAAATAGTTTAGAGCCGATGCGCTTTCGTCATGCGCGCGTGGGTGAGCATGCATTCGGGCACTTAATGTACCTCAGTGGACCGCCGCGCGAAGTGATCCGTCGCGGCGATGAAGTGAGCTACTTTGAGCCGGGATATGACCCCTTTACCATCGCCAGCGATCATATCGTTGCGCCACTTCCCACCTTGATTCAAACCGATATTGATGTCCTTGCACGTCAGTATGACTTTGTCTCAATGGGTGAATCTCGTGAAGCGGGTATGGCTTGCCAAGTGGTGCGAATCACCCCAAAAGATGGTGAGCGTTACTCGTATCTGTTGTGGATAGATGAAGAGAGTAAGCTCCCGGTCCGCGCGGATTTATTGGACCGAGATGGTGACCCGCTGGAGCAATATCGTGCATTGTCGCTTGTGGTCACGCCGCGCATTAGCGAAGCAATGCAGCAACTGGCAGAACTCACGCTCCCACCTGTACTCAAACTGCCTGCCACTAACCACTCATCATTAGATTGGCAAGTCACCCAATTGCCGGATGGTTTTGAGCCTGTGTACAGCAATCGCCATCGCTTAATGATGACCAAGCGTGCGGTTGAGAGCCAAATGTTTAGTGACGGTCTGTTCAGTTTTTCGGTTTATTTGGCCAAAGCGGACGATGTCTCGGTACGTGAGCAAATTGTTCGTCAGGGGCGCCGGACGTTGCACAGTGTGATTAGCGGAAACGCAGAGATTACCGTGGTGGGTGATATTCCGCCTGAAACTGCTAAACGTGTCGCTAATTCGGTGCGTATCACCGATAATGGAGAGAAAGCATCGCAACAGGTTGAACAATGATTAAAGCGCTCGCGGAAGTGACTGGATATCAAGATGGCTGGCTGGCACTGGCGTGTCAGCAACAAACCAGCTGTGGCAGTTGCCAATCACAAAGTCAGTGTGGCACCGGTATCGTGTCTAAAGCGTTGCCCGGTAAGGTCAATCATGTCAAAGTGCGTGCCCCCAAAGCATTACCGGTGGGGACCTTGGTTGAAATTGGTCTCGCGGAAGCCACCTTGGTGCGTTCCGCGTTGATTGTGTATCTGGTGCCGCTGGTGATGTTGATGGTAGGCGCACTGCTTGGTCAGTTTGTGTTTACCGAACTTGCCAGTGGCGGCGAGGCTGGTGTGATTGCCACCAGTGTTGGTTTTGGCACACTCGGTGTACTGATTGCGCGCTATTTGGCGGCACGGGTAGGGACGCCTGAGCAACAGCAGCCCCAGTTATTACGCGTGATGGGAGAGCCAGTTTCCGAGCTCGCGGTGATAAATGCAGCACGTCAGGATAGCGACTAGCCACTATTTTCGGTAGAATCCGCCCCACCTGATCCTAGGATCCCATTCTTATAGATAACGAGTAAGTCACACTAACACATGAAGCATATTCGTAACTTTTCGATCATCGCCCACATTGACCACGGTAAGTCGACCCTTTCCGATCGACTCATTCAAGTATGTGGGGGCCTTACTGACCGGGAAATGGCTTCTCAGGTCCTCGACTCTATGGACTTAGAGCGCGAGCGCGGTATCACCATCAAAGCACAGAGTGTGACACTGAACTATAAAGCCAAAGACGGCAATGAGTATCAGCTTAACTTCATCGATACGCCAGGACACGTCGACTTCTCTTATGAGGTGTCACGCTCACTGAAAGCGTGTGAAGGTGCTTTGCTGGTGGTAGATGCTGGACAGGGCGTGGAAGCTCAGACCCTAGCAAACTGCTACACCGCGATTGAAATGGACTTGGAAGTCGTGCCTGTTCTGAACAAAATCGACCTCCCGGCTGCCGACCCTGATCGCGTCGCGCAAGAAATTGAAGACATCGTGGGTATTGAAGCCATTGATGCTACCCGCTGTTCGGCGAAAACCGGCGTGGGCGTGGATGATGTACTGGAAGATATTGTACGTCTTATCCCGCCACCAGAAGGCGATCCGAATGCTCCCACGCAAGCCCTGATCATTGACTCTTGGTTTGATAACTACCTAGGGGTGGTGTCATTGGTGCGTATCCGTGAAGGTGAGCTCAAAAAAGGCGATAAAGTCAAAATCATGAGCACCGGCCAAGAGTGGAACATTGATAGCATCGGCATTTTCACGCCGAAACGCAAAGAGCTCCAAGGGCTGAAAACGGGTGAAGTGGGCTGGGTGATCTGTGGCATTAAAGACATTCTTGGCGCCCCAGTGGGTGACACCATTACCCATGCAAAAAATGGCTGTGAAAAGCGCATTGAAGGTTTCCAAAAGGTCAAGCCACAGGTGTATGCCGGCTTGTTCCCTATCTCCTCGGATGATTATGAAAACTTCCGTGATGCGCTAGGTAAACTGAGCTTAAACGACGCCTCACTGTTTTATGAGCCAGAAAGCTCAGCCGCACTGGGCTTTGGTTTCCGCTGTGGTTTCCTTGGCATGCTCCATATGGAGATCATCCAAGAGCGTCTCGAGCGTGAATACAACCTCGACCTGATTACCACCGCCCCGACGGTTGTGTACGAAGTGACACAAAACGACGGAGAAGTGGTGTACGTGGATAGCCCCGCGAAGCTGCCGCCGATCAACGATATCGACACCATCGGTGAGCCGATTGCCCGTTGTAACATCTTGGTGCCAAGTGAGTTTGTCGGTAACGTCATCTCCTTATGTGTGGAGAAGCGCGGCATGCAAGTAGATATGGTGTATCACGGTAACCAAGTGGCGCTTACCTACGATATTCCAATGGCTGAAGTAGTTTTGGACTTCTTCGATCGGATTAAGTCGACGTCCCGCGGTTATGCCTCTTTGGATTACAACTTCCAGCGCTATGAAGTATCCGATATGGTGCGGGTAGATATTCTTCTTAACGGCGACCGTGTTGATGCATTGGCAATTATTACCCACCGTGATAATGCCCAGCCTCGAGGCCGTGACTTGGTTGAGAAGATGAAAGAGTTTATCCCACGTCAGCAATTTGATATTGCGATTCAGGCGGCGATTGGTAACCACATCATTGCACGCTCAACCGTGAAGCAGTTACGTAAAAACGTTACAGCTAAATGTTATGGCGGTGACGTGAGTCGTAAGAAAAAACTACTGCAAAAACAAAAAGAAGGTAAGAAGCGCATGAAGCAGATCGGTAACGTCGAACTGCCGCAAGAAGCCTTTTTGGCCATTTTGCATGTGGGCAAAGACAAATAATAACGGATTAAAGTATGGCCAATACATTTTCTTTGATACTGGTGCTGGTGACTGTGGTCACCGGCATAATTTGGGTGTTAGACAAGTACCGTTGGGCGCCGCAACGTCGCCAAGCGGCCGCGAAAACCCTAAACGTGTCTGACAGTGATGTCGATAGCGAACAAGTTGCCAAGGTGGCACCTCAGCCCAGTTGGATTGAGAACGCGGTATCGATTTTCCCGGTCATTGCCGTGGTATTGGTCTTGCGATCCTTTATTTATGAGCCTTTTCAAATTCCATCAGGATCCATGATGCCAACCTTGCTGGTTGGCGATTTTATTTTGGTGGAAAAGTTTGCCTATGGGCTGCGCGATCCCGCGTTTCATACCGAGCTGGTTGAGACCGGCAAACCGGAACGCGGTGATATCGTGGTCTTTAAGTATCCACCACAACCGAATATCGATTACATCAAGCGAACGATCGGCTTGCCGGGCGATACTATTGTCTATACCAAAGAAAAACGACTGTGTATCCAGCCAAAAGGGCAATCACAATGCGAGCCTGTGCCCATTGATAATATTGAGCCGAGCGAGTTTTCCCAAGGCGGTGTGAACTTGATTCAGGCGCAAGAAACCTTAGGCGCGCAAGCACACCAGATCCTCGTGAACCCATCCCGCAATGACCGCGTGGCTGCCTATCAGCCTCGTCCGGGCGTCAACCGCTGGGTGGTGCCGGAAGGCCATTACTTCATGATGGGGGATAACCGAGATAACAGTGCTGACAGCCGTTTCTGGGGATTTGTCCCTGAACGCAACTTAGTCGGCAAAGCGGTGGCGATCTGGATAAGCTTTGAGTTCGAGCGTGACAGTGATAGCTGGCTACCATCTTGGGTGCCGACAGGCGTTCGCTTTAACCGTATTGGTGGTATTAATTAATTCTGGAACATGATGACAACACTAACAGATAAACTGCAGCGTGAGATTGGCTACCAGTTCAATAACGCGGCATTACTTGAGCTTGCACTGACACACAGAAGCGCCAATGGCACCCACAATGAGCGTTTGGAGTTTCTAGGCGATTCGATTCTCAGCTTTGTGATTGCTGACGATCTCTACCACCGTTTTCCCAAAGTGGATGAGGGGGATATGAGTCGTATGCGCGCGACCTTGGTTCGTGGCAATACCTTGGCTGAGATTGGCCGTGAGTTTTCACTGGGCGAAGTACTGCGCCTTGGCCCAGGAGAACTTAAAAGTGGCGGCTACCGCCGAGACTCAATTTTGGCGGATGCGGTAGAAGCGCTGATTGGTGCTATCTTTTTGGATAGTGATATTGATACGGTGCAGCGCATTATCCTCAATTGGTATCAACAACGCTTAAATACCATTGAGCCGGGCGTCAGCCAAAAAGATCCCAAAACCCGCTTGCAAGAGCACCTACAAGGCAAGCGTAAACCGTTACCATCTTACACGGTAATGAAAGTACGTGGCGAGGCACACAACCAAGAGTTTACGGTGGAGTGTCAAGTGGCAGGACTGGAGCGTTCTGTGATAGGTAAAGGCAGCAGTCGTCGCAAGGCAGAGCAAGCGGCTGCAGAGTTAGCATTACAGAAGTTGGCACAATGACACAAGCACAGCACTGCGGATTTATCGCCATTGTCGGGCGTCCAAACGTCGGCAAATCGACCTTGCTCAACCGTCTCGTTGGGCAAAAGCTCTCGATTACGTCACGCAAACCGCAAACCACGCGTCACCGTATCATGGGCGTAGATACCCGTGATAACTATCAAGCCGTCTATGTAGACACGCCGGGGCTGCATATTGAAGAAAAGCGCGCGATCAACCGCCTGATGAACCGAGCGGCAAACAGCTCGTTGACCGATGTTGAGCTCGTTCTTTTCTTGGTGGATGGTACCCACTGGACCAAAGATGACGAAATGGTTCTGAACAAGCTGGCGCGTTCAGGGTTGCCAACCGTACTCTTGGTTAACAAAGTCGATAATGTGCGTGAAAAGACTGAGCTCTTCCCGCACCTACAAACCTTGTCGGAAAAGATGGAGTTTGTTGATGTGATCCCAGTGTCCGCGAAACACGGTACCAATATCGATGTGGTCGAGCAGCGTGTTCGCGATGCCTTACCTGAGTGTGAGTACTACTTCCCTGAAGAGTATGTGACAGATCGCTCGCAACGCTTTATGGCGTCAGAGATCATTCGTGAAAAGCTAATGCGTTTCACGGGTGAAGAGTTGCCTTACTCTGTGACCGTCGAAATCGAGCGCTTTGATTACAATCCAGAGACGGATGGTTTTCATATCAATGGCCTGATTTTGGTCGAGCGCCATGGCCAAAAGAAAATGGTGATTGGTAAAGGCGGCGAGAAAATCAAACGTATCGGCCGTGAGGCCCGACTCGATATGGAAGATCTGTTTGAGCGCAAGGTCTACCTCGAGCTTTGGGTCAAAGTAAAATCCGGTTGGGCAGATGACGAACGTGCACTGCGCAGCTTGGGCTACATTGACGATCTCTAAGTTACCCACTCGGTAGCCATACACAGGAGGGGCGGCGTGGACGGCTTTCAACGCGGTTTTGTGCTTCACTCACGCCCCTATAGCGAAACCAGCTTGATCCTTGATGTGTTCTCTGAAGGGGAAGGCCGAGTTAGCTTGCTGGCTAAAGGCGCGCGCGGTAAGCGCTCTGCACTCAAAGGCGCCTTACAACCTTTCACCCCGCTGTTGCTAAAATGGGGCGGTCGCGGTGAATTGCGTACTTTACGAAGCGCTGAAGCGACCGGTTTGGCGTTACCACTTTCTGGTAATGCGCTCTATTCTGGCTTTTATCTCAACGAAGTTTTAATGCGCGTCCTTGAGCCGCAAACGCCGTACCCGACGGTCTTCCTCGATTATGTCACTGCACTGACGCAACTAGCACGCTATAACAACCCCGAGCCGGCACTGCGCCGTTTTGAACTCGCGTTACTTGAGGCGCTGGGCTATGGGGTTGATTTTCTTCATTGCGCTGGCAGTGGTGACCCGATTGACGATAACATGACGTATCTGTTTCGCGAACAACAAGGGTTTGTCGCGTCCCTGATGAAAAGCCAACAGCGGCAGTTTACCGGTCACGATCTGCGTGCGCTGGCGACGCGTCAATTTGACACCAGCGACCAATTGCGGGCTGCGAAGCGGTTTACACGCATTGCGCTTAAGCCATACTTAGGCCCTAAGCCGCTCAAAAGCAGAGAATTGTTTAGAAGGAAATAATCATGAATAAGATTTACTTGGGTGTGAATATTGATCACATTGCCACCGTGCGTAATGCGCGTGGCACCGCGTACCCAGATCCTGTCCACGCGGCTGAAATGGCAGAACGTGCCGGAGCGGATGGCATCACTGTCCATTTGCGTGAAGATCGTCGTCATATCACGGACCGCGATGTGCGCATTCTCAAAGAAACGCTACAAACGCGCATGAATTTAGAAATGGCAGTGACCGATGAAATGGTGAAAATTGCCCTCGACACCCAACCAGAATTCGTCTGCTTAGTTCCCGAAAAGCGTGAAGAATTGACCACGGAGGGAGGGTTAGATGTCGCCGGTCAATTAGACAAAGTAAAAGCGGCAACACAAACCCTGACTCAGGCGGGCATAAAAGTGTCGCTATTTATCGATGCTGACCGTGAGCAGATTGATGCCGCTCACCAGTGTGGTGCGCCTTATATCGAGCTGCATACGGGTCACTATGCTGATGCCAGTAACGACAACGACCGCCAAGCTGAATTGAAGAAGATTTCTGCTGCTGCCAGCTACGCGGCGGACCTGGGCATTAAAGTGAACGCCGGACATGGCCTGACTTATCATAACGTCACGCCGATTGCGGCGATGCCAGAAATGCATGAGCTGAATATTGGTCACGCGATTATTGGCCGCGCCATGTTTGATGGCCTTCAAAAAGCTGTGGCGGATATGAAAGCGATCATGGAATCCGCGCGTCGCTAATGGCCATTCTAGGCGTCGGCACTGATATTGTTGAGATAGCGCGCATTGAGGCGGCGCTGTCTCGCAGTGCCCGTTTTGCGGATCGTATTCTGACTGAGCCAGAGCAGGCGCAAATGGCGGCAACTCAGCAGCCAGGGCGCTATTTGGCGAAACGGTTTGCCGCGAAAGAAGCTGCCGCGAAAGCACTAGGAACCGGGATTGCTCAAGGGGTCAGCTTTCAAGACTTTACGGTGAGCAATCAACCGTCGGGGCAGCCTGTGCTGACCCTGTCTGGCAAGGCACAACAGCTAGCGATAGCCCGAGGTGTCAGCCATTGCTGGCTGACGCTCTCTGATGAAAAAGCCTATGCGGTGGCGCACGTAATCCTTGAAGGCACACCGGCGGCTTAAGGCCGCCGAGCGTGTTTTACGCGTCGTCGTTCAAATACTGGGGCGCCAGCTGCTCGATATGGGCAATCTCATCTTGTAGTTCCAATAACTCTGGCTCGACGGTGTCGATATCTGCGCCTGCTTTGAGCTGCGTTTCTAGCTCATGACACAGCGCTTTGAGTTGCGGAACCCCGCTGTATGCGCAGCTGCCATGTAACTTATGAATTGCTTGCCATAAATCCTCGGTAGAGCAGGTACCGGCCAATGCGTGCTCCACGATGGTTTTGACACCAGCAAATGAGGCAATCAGCATCTCTAGCATTTCTTTGGCGAGATCTTCTTTACCCGCGGCTTGGCTTAACGCTCGTTGCCAATCGAGGTGGCGCGCACTTTGATCGGTGCAAACCGCTTTCGGGGCGGGTTCCACATCACTCACCGTCACGGCGGAAAGCTCGTCAAAGCGTAGCCAGCGTGCGAGGGTGCTTTCTAACATGGCTTCTTCAATCGGTTTGGTCAGATAGTCATCCATGCCCGCTTCCAATAGGCGCTCGCGCTCGCCCGGCATCGCATGGGCGGTGACAGCCACAATGGGGGTTTGCTGATTCATGCCCGCTTTACGAATTTCCTGACAGGCCGTGACCCCATCCATTTCTGGCATCTGGATATCCATCAAAATGATGTCGAAGGCTTGCTGGTGGGCAAGTGCTAAGGCTTTAACCCCATTTTCGGCGGTCACCACTTTCTCGACCCGTTCGGCCAGCAAAGCGGTGATCAGCTTTAAGTTGGCGGGGTTATCATCGACGGTCATCACTGTGTACGGCGCTTTTTGATGGCTGCTGGGTTTCGGCAGTGGTAGCGGCGTAGGCTCGGGCGAGCCTAGTAATGTCTCAAGGAGCTTGCGTTGTGGGATAGGTTTTGCAATGCAGGCGCTGACGCCGGCTTTTAATAAGTGTTCGGAGGCTTCCAGCTCAGTGGTCGGTAGACACACAATCACACTGTTTGCTCGCTGCTCACAGGCGAGCACGGCTTGTTTCATGCTTTCGATTTCTGGCATTTTCCCGGCGTCAAAGCATAACAGCGCAAAGGTGTATGCGTGATCGCTGAGCATCTCGACATCGGCGACGGTATCGATGTTTAACCCCACTTGCCCTAATCGATGACGGAGGATTTCCCGTGTGCGAGGGTTGGGTTCAACAATCACCAGATCACGGCCAACCAGCGGCTCGATATCAATTGGCTGCGAGACGGGTAAATCAGTCTGCGTGAGTTTCAACGTAAACCAGAATGAAGAACCTTGGTGGAGGCGACTGGTAAAGCCGATGTCCCCGCCCATCTGTTGCACTAATTTTTGGGTGATCACCAACCCAAGGCCTGTCCCGCCATAACGGCGTGAGATACTGGCATCGGCCTGACGGAAGGCTTGGAAAAGCTGGGCTTGCTGGCGCTCTGAGATGCCAATGCCGGTATCTTTGACCATAAACTGCAGCTCCATGGTTTCATCATGTAGCTGTTTTAAATCGACACTGACATCAATATTGCCGCGCTCTGTGAATTTGGCAGCATTACCAATTAAGTTGATCAGCACTTGCTGAATACGTAGCGGGTCACCAACCGCGCCAGCAGGGATACGGGCATCGGCACGTAAGGTTAGCTCCAGCCCTTTTTCATGCGCCATGGGTGCGAGCAGACGCATGACTTCATCCAGCATGTCTTGGAAGTCAAAAGGAATGTTTTCCAGCAGCAGTTTCCCAGCTTCGAGTTTGGAGAAGTCGAGAATGTCGTTGATGATGGTCAACAGATTGTTGGCCGACTTTTCAATGGTCAGCAAGTAATCGCGTTGGCTACTGCTCAACTCTGTTTTCAACATCTGACGGGTAAAGCCAATCACCCCGTTCAAAGGCGTTCTCAACTCGTGAGACATATTCGCTAAGAACTCAGATTTCACCCGAGCGGCTTCTTGAGCATTCTTTTTGGCAATGTCTAATTCAACGTTTTGGATCTCGAGCTGCTCGAGGGTTTCGCGCAAGTCACAGGTAGCCTGATCAATGCTTTGCTGCATTTCCAAGTGATACTCGGAAAGCGAAATGGCCATGGCGTTGATGCCATTTTTGAGGGTATCGAGCTCACCCAGCAGCTCACCTTCAATACGAACATCCAAGTGCCCGCGACGGATCCTATCGACTAAGCTCACCATATTCGCAATAGGATGGGTGACATCTGAGATCAATCGGTATGCAAAGAAGCATGAGAGGATCACGCCGAGTGCGACCATCACCAATGCGGTGATCATCTCTTGATATTGCTTTAGCCGCACCGAGCTTAGATCCAGCTCCATCGCAATATAGCCTAAGGGGCGCTCGACGTTTAACCCAGGCGTAAAACGGCCAATTTCCAGAATAGGCGCCCGTAAAATCAGGGTCTCTTGCTGTTGGCTTACCTGTAACTGGGTCGGGATGGGTTGGCCATTATTGACCGATAGCATCGCCAAATCACGGTGATAGTTGGAGGTAACAAACAATTCGTTGTGGCGATCGAACACCGCAATACTACGCACAAACTGGGAGTGCTGACGGTGCGCAAAGCCAATCAAGCGTCGCACATTTTCACGGCTATCGTTTTTTAATCCAACCTCACTGGCAATCGCCAAAGGCTCGATAATGGCAGACCCTGTGATGGTAAGTTGTTGTTCCAAATCCTGATAACGCGTGCTGGTAAAGAACGCACTCAGCAGGAGGCCAACAATCAAGGTAGGCGCAATGGTCAACACGGAGACACGGGTGCGGAGTCCATATTTGGTCATGCTG
Organism: Salinivibrio sp. SS2; assembly: GCF_001722075.1. Taxonomy (NCBI): domain Bacteria; kingdom Pseudomonadati; phylum Pseudomonadota; class Gammaproteobacteria; order Vibrionales; family Vibrionaceae; genus Salinivibrio; species Salinivibrio sp. SS2. The sequence goes on from NZ_MEBP01000143.1 coordinate 13,914, forward strand.
GATAAACTATGGGAAAATAATGGCTGTAATTAGCTGCCAGTGTACATGATTCAATAACTAAATAGTCAGCGAACTATCACAACTCCCACTGGCAGGACCTCTTTGACTCGCTTGCGACGACAAGCACTTTGACACTGGAATCCACCATGGCGCGCTTTTTTAAGCCTCAGAAGAAAAAAAACGTTGAACAAAAGCATCAGTTGCTCGCGATTCAACGCCTCGACCACCACGGTGATGGGGTTGGCTATTGGCAGAAAAAACCTGTCTTTGTTCCGGGTACCTTGCCCGGTGAACAGGCGCTGGTGCAGCTCACCGAGCAAAAGCGCCAGTATGCGCGGGCCAAACTGATTAAACTCGACCAGCGCGCGGAAACTCGCATTGAGCCGGCTTGTCCTTTGTATCAGCAATGTGGCGGCTGTAGTTTGCAGCATTTAAGCCATTCAGGCCAAGTGGCACACAAGCGCGCAGTGCTGACAGAATTGATTGAAAAATTTGCCGTAGACGAGACGGTCGAGCTGTCGGATGGCGCCATCGATAGCCCTTGGCAGTATCGTCGTCGCGCGCGCATCAGCTTGAAAGTCGATAATAAAGGGGCGCTGACCATGGGGTTTCGAGCCCGTCAAAGCAATGCCATTGTCGATGTGGGCCACTGTCCTGTTCTCAGTGAACCATTAAATCAGCTACTTGCTAGCTTACGGCCTTGTTTGGATGGACTGCGAGGACGCCGAATCCTCGGCCATGTTGATTTGATTGAGGCAGACAATGGCTGTATTGCGTCGTTGCGCACCACCAAGGCGTTGCACCCAGAAGATAGGCAAGCGCTTCAAGCATGGGCAGAGCTGACAGGCTGCATGTTGTATTGGCAGCAAGCTGACGGGCCGCTTGAGCGAGTGGTGGGCGAGCCTCCGTATTACGAGAGCCAACAAACCCGCCTCCATTTTCAGCCTGGCGACTTTATTCAAGTCAACGCAGCGGTGAACCAAAAGATGGTTGCCCAAGCTCTGAATTGGCTAGAGCTTGCGTCAACCGATGTGGTGTTGGATCTGTTTTGTGGTCTTGGCAATTTCAGCATCCCCATGGCAAAACAGGCGAAAACCGTGATTGGTGTAGAAGGGGTTGAGGCGATGGTGTCGCAAGCTCAGGATAATGCGAAGGCCAACCAAGTAAGCAATGCGCAGTTTTACCAAGCAGATCTCAACGGTGAGACGCTGAATGGGGACTGGACACGGCACGCATTTGATAAAATCCTGCTCGATCCTGCCCGAGCAGGGGCTGCCGGAGTGATGGACTTTGTGGCACAATCTAGCGCTACACACATTGTTTATGTGTCCTGCAACCCAGCAACGCTGGCGCGGGATAGTCGCGTGTTGTTGGCGCAGGGTTACCAACTAACTCGCTTGAGTATGCTTGATATGTTTCCGCAAACAGGGCATTTGGAATCCATGGCACTGTTTCGACGCTAGGCGTCGTCAATGATGTGTTCGATCTGAAGCCACGCGGTTAAACATGGATATGCCTCTTTCGCTGAGGCGAAAGATAAGGATAGGAACAGTTATGGTTGCGGTACGAGAAGCCCATCTGCATGAAGATGAAGCCTTTGATCTTCAAACTTGGATTGCGCGGTTAGGACAAGACGCCTCAACCGCTCAAGCCCTGCTGGATGGGTACAATTATTGTCGTACGTTAGGGGATGAAACGGCGCTGAGCCAACCGCTGTGGCGTGGCCGAGAGATGATTGAAATCTTGGTGACCCTGAGTATGGACGCCGACACGCTCCTCGCCGCGCTCTTCTTCCCGGTGGTGGAAGCCAAATTGCTGGCGCTCGATACCTTGGAAGAGCGCTATTCGCCCGCGATTGTCAAACTGATTGAGGGCGTGCAGCAAACCGCCGCCATCCGTCATTTGAATACCCAAACCGATGCCGAAGCGACCTCCGCGCAGGTGGATAATGTTCGCCGCATGTTGCTGTCTATGGTCGAAGATTTCCGTTGCGTGGTGATCAAGCTGGCGGAACGTATTTGCTATCTGCGTGAAGTTAAAGATGCACCGGAAGAGGTGCGTCTGCAGGCGGCGAAAGAGAGTGCCAACATCTATGCACCCTTGGCCAACCGTCTCGGTATTGGTCAGTTAAAATGGGAAATCGAAGACTACGCCTTCCGCTACCAGCACGCGCAGACCTATAAACAAATCGCGAAGCAACTGGCTGAGCGGCGCATCGATCGCGAAAACTACATTACCGCGTTTGTCACTGATCTGCAGCAGGCGATGGAAGCTTCTCACATCAACGCGCAAGTGTATGGCCGTCCCAAGCATATCTACAGTATTTGGCGCAAAATGCAGAAAAAAAATCTGCAGTTTGATGAACTGTTTGATGTACGTGCGGTGCGCATTATCGCCGAAGAGCTACAAGACTGTTACGCCGCATTGGGCGCGGTGCACACCAAATATCGCCACTTGCCGAAAGAGTTCGATGATTACGTCGCCAACCCTAAACCCAACGGTTATCAGTCAATTCACACCGTCGTGTTGGGGCCGGAAGGCAAACCGGTCGAAATTCAAATTCGCACCCGTCAAATGCATGATGATGCGGAGCTTGGGGTGGCGGCGCACTGGAAGTATAAAGAAGGCTCAGCCAGTGGACGTAGTGGCTACGATGAGAAAATTACCTGGCTGCGAAAACTCTTGGCGTGGCAAGAAGAGATGTCAGACTCAGGCGAAATGCTGGATGAGTTGCGCAGCCAAGTCTTTGATGATCGCGTGTATGCTTTTACACCGCGTGGTGATGTGGTCGACTTGCCAAGCGGTGCGACGCCGCTCGACTTTGCCTACCACATTCACTCTGAAGTCGGCCATCGTTGCATTGGTGCCAAGGTAGAAGGACGCATTGTGCCTTTCACCTATCACTTGCAGATGGGGGATCAGGTTGAAATTATCACCCAAAAAGAGCCCAACCCCTCACGTGACTGGCTGAACCCAAGCTTAGGCTTTGTGAATTCGAGCCGAGCGCGGGCAAAAATCAACGCTTGGTTCCGAAAACAAGACAGAGATAAAAACATTGCCGCGGGTAAAGAAATTCTCGATACCGAACTACAAAAAATTGGCGGTGCCAGTAAAGATGCGAGTTTGGCGCTCAAGCGCTTCAATGTGAATTCACTGGAAGAGCTGTACGCGGGGGTCGGAAGTGGCGATCTGCGTATCAATCAAGTGGTTAATCACATTAACAGCCTGATCAACAAGCCAAGCTTGGAAGAAGAAGAGCAACAGTTGCTGGAAAAACTTCAGCAAAGTGAACAAAAAACCGTAGGTGGAAAAACCCATCGTGATGCGGTGGTGGTTGAAGGGGTTGATAACCTGATGACCCACCTCGCGCGTTGCTGTCAGCCGCTGCCGGGTGATGACATTATGGGCTTTGTGACCCAAGGACGCGGAATTTCAGTACACCGTGCGGATTGTGAGCAACTGAACGAACTTCGTCACCATGCGCCGGAGCGAATCATCGCTACCGTCTGGGGGAAAGGGCATGTCGGGCAATACCATGTGCGCATTCGCTTATCCGCCAATGAACGCACCGGATTAGTCAAAGACATTAATACTGTGCTCAGCAATGAAAAAGTCCGCGTTGCGGGCATGCAAAGCCGAGTCGATTACAAAAAGCAGATGTCTATCATGGACTTTGATTTAGAGATTTCCGATCTCGACACGCTTAGCCGAATTGTAAACCGGCTGGAGCAGGTCAAGGATGTGGTAGAAGCCAAACGACTCAGATAAACATCACGCCCTGTTATCGACAGGGCGTTTTTTTAAGGATAACGAAGTATGGCGTCGATTGACGATTTACTGACTATCATGGCGACCTTGCGCGACCCACAAAAAGGGTGCGATTGGGACAAAGCCCAAACTTTTGCCTCCATCGTGCCTCACACGCTCGAAGAAGCCTATGAAGTGGCCGATGCCATTGAGCGTGAGCACTGGTCGGACCTAAAAGATGAATTAGGCGATTTACTCTTTCAAATAGTGTTCTACAGTCAATTGGGACACGAGCAAAATCGCTTTGATTTTGATGCCGTCGTGGGGGCGATTTGTGACAAACTCACCCGTCGTCACCCGCATGTCTTTGGTCCTAAAGACAGTCAAGGTGAGCCGCTGCACGGCCCGGATTGGGAAGGGATTAAAGCGCAGGATCGTGCTGACAAAGCGGCGTCAGAGCAACCCACTAGCGTGTTAGACGGCGTTACGTTAGGCCTTCCCGCACTGGTGCGCGCACACAAACTGCAAAAACGTTGTGCGCGAGTGGGGTTTGATTGGGATGCGGTGGCGCCGGTGCTCGATAAAGTACGCGAAGAAATTGCCGAGGTTGAGCAAGAACTGGCAATCACGCCGGTAGACCCCGCGCGGGTGGAAGAAGAAATCGGCGATTTATTGTTTTCGGTGGTAAACCTGGCACGCCACGTCGGCACGGATGCGGAATCCGCGTTGCGTAACGCGAATCAAAAATTCGAACGGCGTTTCCGTCAAGTTGAAACTCAATTACGCAATGATGAAAAAAATATTCAAGAATGTCAGTTAGATGAACTGGAATCGGCCTGGCAACAGGTCAAAAAGCAGGAAAAAAGCAACACGCTGTAAGTTTCATCATTGATTTGCGACAAATAAAAACAGTATGGTGTGTGATAGTTTTCACGTTGTGGGAGTGAGTGGGGTCTGGTATCATGACTTCCCGTCCAGATTTCCATTAATTTCCTCTAAATCCAACTCTCAGGTTTAGCATGACGACGAATTACATTTTTGTTACGGGCGGTGTTGTATCCTCCCTCGGTAAGGGTATTGCTGCAGCCTCATTGGCAGCCATTCTTGAAGCGCGTGGCCTCAACGTCACCATCATGAAACTCGACCCTTATATCAACGTGGATCCAGGGACAATGAGCCCTACCCAGCACGGGGAAGTATTCGTCACGGAAGACGGCGCTGAGACCGACCTTGACCTCGGTCACTACGAGCGCTTTATCCGCACCAAAATGACCAAGCGTAATAACTTTACCTCTGGTCGCGTATACGCGGATGTTCTGCGCAAAGAGCGCCGCGGAGATTACCTGGGAGCGACCATTCAGGTGATTCCACACATCACTAACTCGATCAAAGACCGCATCATCGCCGGTGGTGAAGGTCACGACGTGGTGATCGTGGAAATTGGCGGCACTGTCGGTGATATTGAATCACTGCCATTCCTTGAAGCGATTCGCCAACTGACCGTGGAAGTCGGTCGTGAGCGTGCGATGTTTATGCACCTTACCTTGGTGCCATACTTGGCTGCGGCGGGTGAAGTGAAAACCAAGCCGACCCAGCACTCGGTAAAAGAGCTTCTATCGATTGGTATCCAGCCGGATGTCCTTGTTTGCCGTAGTGAGCGTCCAATTCCAGCCAATGAGCGTGCAAAAATTGCACTGTTCTGTAACGTACCAGAGAAAGCGGTTATCACCATGAAGGATGTGGATTCAATCTACAAAATTCCTTCATTGATTCGCTCTCAAGGGCTGGACGACTTGGTTTGTCAGCGCTTTGGCATCCAAGCGCCGGAGGCCGACCTGTCTGAATGGGAACAAGTCATTTATGAAGAAGCCAATCCAATGGGTGAAGTCACCATTGGTATGGTAGGTAAGTACATCGAACTGCCTGACGCGTATAAATCTGTCAACGAAGCGTTGAAGCATGGCGGATTGAAAAATCGTCTGACCGTCAACATCAAGTATGTTGACTCACAAGATCTCGAAACCCGCGGCACTGAGCTGCTCGACGGTTTAGATGCGATCTTGGTTCCGGGCGGTTTTGGTGATCGCGGCGTCGAAGGCAAAATCCTTGCCGCACAATATGCGCGTGAAAACAAAGTGCCGTATCTTGGCATTTGTTTAGGCATGCAAGTGGCGTTAATTGAATACGCCCGTAATGTTGCTGGGATGGAAGGAGCTAACTCCACCGAATTCAGCAAAGACAGCAAATACCCAGTGGTGGGATTGATCACCGAGTGGGTCGATGAAGAAGGTAACGTGGAAGAGCGTAGCGAATCCTCTGATTTAGGTGGCACTATGCGTCTAGGCGCACAGCTTTGCCACCTGTCTGAAGGGTCTAAAGCGCATCAGCTATATGGCAACACTCAAATCCACGAGCGCCATCGTCATCGCTACGAAGTGAATAACTTGCTGCGTCCACAATTGGAAAAAACCGGTCTACTTGTATCGGGCTTGTCGGCGGACAAGAAGCTGGTAGAAATCATCGAAAACCCAGCACATCCATGGTTTGTGGCCTGTCAGTTCCACCCAGAGTTCACCTCGACTCCTCGCGACGGCCACCCGCTATTCGCCGGGTTCGTTGCGGCTGCAGGTAAAAAGCAGCGCGGTGAGCTATAACACAAATGTGAAGCGGTAGTCCTGACGGGCGGCCGCTTTTTATTTTTTGAATACAATGACAGACGAGAGGAATCACAATGTCTAAGATCGTTAAAGTTCTAGGTCGTGAAATTATCGATTCACGCGGTAACCCAACTGTAGAAGCAGAAGTGCACTTGGAAGGTGGCTTTGTTGGTATGGCGGCAGCGCCATCAGGTGCGTCTACCGGTTCTCGCGAAGCACTAGAGCTGCGTGACGGTGACAAGTCACGTTTCATGGGTAAAGGCGTACTGAAAGCGATTGAAGCGGTTAACGGCCCAATCGCAGAAGCACTGCTAGGTAAAGACGCGAAAGCCCAAGCTGACATCGATCAGGTGATGATCGACCTTGACGGCACTGAGAACAAATCTAAGTTCGGTGCTAACGCGATCCTAGCGGTTTCTCTGGCTAACGCTAAAGCTGCTGCGGCGGCGAAAGGCATGCCTTTGTTTGAGCACATCGCTGAACTAAACGGCACTGCGGGTCAGTTCTCAATGCCTCTACCAATGATGAACATCCTCAACGGTGGTGAGCACGCGGACAACAACGTTGATATCCAAGAGTTCATGATCCAACCTGTTGGTGCGAAAACCCTGAAAGAAGCACTGCGCATTGGTGCGGAAGTATTCCACAACCTAGCCAAAGTTTTGAAGGCCAAAGGCCTAAGCACTGCTGTTGGTGACGAAGGTGGTTTCGCGCCTAACCTAGAGTCAAACGCTGCTGCGCTTGCTGCGATCAAAGAAGCGGTTGAGAAAGCAGGCTACGAGCTAGGTAAAGACATCACCCTCGCGATGGACTGTGCTGCGTCTGAGTTCTATGACAAAGAGCAAGGCATCTACAACATGAAGGGTGAAGGTAAAACCTTTACTTCAGAAGAGTTTAACCACTACTTGGCGAAACTGGCTGAAGAGTACCCAATCGTGTCTATCGAAGACGGCCTAGACGAGTCAGATTGGGAGGGCTTTAAGCACCAAACTGAACTGCTGGGTGACAAACTTCAGCTAGTGGGTGATGACCTGTTCGTAACCAACACCAAGATCCTGAAAGAAGGCATCGAGAAAGGTGTGGCGAACTCTATCCTGATCAAATTCAACCAAATCGGTTCTCTGACCGAAACTTTGGCTGCGATCAAGATGGCGAAAGACGCGGGCTACACTGCCGTAATCTCTCACCGTTCAGGTGAAACTGAAGATGCAACCATCGCTGACTTGGCGGTTGGTACTGCAGCAGGCCAAATCAAAACTGGTTCTATGAGCCGTTCTGACCGTGTTGCCAAGTACAACCAGCTGATCCGTATCGAAGAAGCGCTGGGTGAAAAAGCACCGTTTAACGGTCTGAAAGAAGTTAAAGGTCAATAATAAAAGTCGCAGCCGATTAGCTGTGATGGAAAGGCACCTTGCCTTTCACTGTTGACCCCAAAAGCCGCCTTTATGGCGGCTTTTTTGTTTGCCCAGCGAAGCTGGCAAACCCGTCAGGTTGAAAGAAACCTGAATCGCCCCGACTGAGGGGAAGATAATCCGACTCGCAAGGGCGTTGCTGGCCAAA
>NZ_MEBP01000144.1:0-3873 GCF_001722075.1 Salinivibrio sp. SS2
CTGTAGCTTTGTCTATGGTTAGTGGTTAAAGATCTGTAGCTTCCTGTCCTGCAGACTGTGAGGTGCAGTTTGATTAGTTCGCATCAGGCGTGCCATTTTCGCGACAGACTTCGTTGACCTTTCGGCCTGCTTCGACTTCCTTCAAGATCTTTACGATTTGTGTTTCTGTGTAGCGTGATTTTTTCATCATGCGTTCTCCGTTTGTTTCAGTGTAAACGGAAAACCTCTAATTGCTAATGACCAGTTTTTTGGGGAGGGTTACAGATCAATAGGGCATGGTTCTGATGATGATGGACGATGGTGGGTAAAGTTCAGCATCGATATTGGTCATGAGCTGGCGTGGCAGACGGTTCAAGAGTTTGGGCACGTACTCAATTACCTTTCAGTGAATGAGAGGTTGCCAACTTCTTTCCACCCAGTATCTCCGCCGCCATACATGAATGGCGGGCCAGATGAATTTCTATCTTGGGTAATCGAGTGCCACGATCCTGAGTTCAAACCTGGAACTTGTGCCAAGTGGCTAGAGGGAAGGCTACCAAATCCAGTAGCGGATCTCGAACAATGGGAAATGGACTAAACACACTTAACCAGGGGCTCAAGCCGACCGGTTTGCGCTGGCGTTCCAACCGGCGGCTTAGCCCAGGCGTTAGTTGCTAGGTGAAAAATTAGGTTGTTGGAGATAATCAAGTTGGTTCAAATATACGGCGCTGAGGAGACCAAAGCGTTCTGCTGTAATTGCAAAAAGGTGACGCTTCATAAGTATGAAAGCTTCTCTAAACCTGGTGAAGCCACGGGAAAAGAAGTTAAAGGTTTCTTTTCTGGCTTATTTTCAGCAATAGCGAGTGCGTTAATGGAAGGTGAGACTTCAGGTGATTACAAGTGCAAAGTCTGCGGTACAAACTTACATACACCAGACTACCTAGATTAAGGTTGTAGATCTCGGCAGGTGGTAAGTTTCACAACTAACAATAGAATTTATGGGTGATTCACAACGCTAATCGCTCTTACTTCAAGCAATTTTAGTGTTTATGGCACAATGCTTTAGGTAGGTGGTTAGCGTTGTTCACACCTTGATTTGGCGTTAGGGCGCAAGGAGTAAAATTATGATTAGTCACATAGATCATATTGTCCTTACAGTTTCTGACATAGAAAAATCAGTAGATTTTTACAAACGGGTTTTGTGCATGGATGAAGTCACTTTTTCCAACGGTCGGAAAGCTGTAACGTTTGGAAATCAGAAAATTAACTTTCAGCTTCTGGGTCAAGAACCGCGAAATATAGCCAATGTGGGTTCAGGTGATGTTTGCTTAATTACTGATTGGTCATTGGCGTCAGTGATAGAGCATTTGGTCAAAGAAAATGTCAAGATCATTGAGGGTCCCGTAGAAAAATCAGGAGCTGCTGGTTCAATCCAATCGGTCTATTTTTTGGATCTTGATAAGAATTTAATCGAAGTCAGCGTATACCAATAGGTTCTGCGCCCTAACAATAAAATTTAAGGGTGATGGTTTAGGTCAGGTGTAAGCGCTGCTGACTACCAACGCGGCATTATAACAACAGGGAGATTTTCGTGAACGTAACAGTTTTAGATGACTATCAGGATGTGGTGAGAACGTTAGATTGTTTCGAATTACTATCACATCACGATGTGTCTATTTTGAACGAAACATTTCCTGAGTCGGAGTTGGTCGCTAAGCTAAAGCACACAGAGTGTCTTGTTTTAATACGAGAACGTACAGTCATTACAGAGTCACTGCTTGCACAGTTACCTAACCTTAAAGTCATCAGTCAAACAGGTAAAGTTAGCAATCATATTGATGTCCGCTTATGCGAAAAATATGGAGTAAAGGTATTTGAGGGGCGTGGCTCTCCTGTTGCTCCTTCGGAATTAGCTTGGGCACTGATTATGGCGGCAAGTCGCCACGTACCAACTTATTCAGCTAATCTCCAAAATGATAAATGGCAAAACTCTGGAGTGCTTGGTTTAGGTCGTACTCTAAAGGGCTTGAAGCTTGGTATTTGGGGCTACGGAAAAATTGGACAACGAATTGCTCAATATGCAAAAGCATTTGAAATGTCAGTGGTTGTTTGGGGTAGTGCGCAATCAAGAAATCTTGCAATTGAACACGACTTTGAGGCCGCTGCGTCAAAGGAAGCATTTTTCTCTGGTTCGGATATTGTATCACTTCACTTACGTTTGAATGAGGTAACTAGGGCGTGTGTAACAGCTCAGGACTTAAGCTTAATGAAGCCTGACTCTTTATTTGTAAATATTAGTCGCTCAGAGCTTGTCGCGACCTCTGCGTTATACAACGAACTGGTGGCGACCCCAACTAAGCGAGCTGCCGTTGATGTATTTGACAATGAACCAGCATCGCTTGATAGCGAACCTTTATTATCGTTACCTAACGTAACGGCTACCCCACATTTAGGGTATGTAGAGCAAAACAGCTATGAGCTTTACTTCAAAATAGCATTCGAGAATATTTTAGCTTTCGAGCGGGGTAAGGCATAAACATCAGCATCGAGGAAACCGTTATTATAACAATAAACTGAAGCAGCTTCTGTCAACGCATGGTGTTTCCAGTCCCATTGAACCACCGTATTACAGTTGTTGTGTTTGGGTTTGGTTGTTATGCGTTGCCAGCCCCTTAGGCTAGCCTCAGGAAAATGGAGATAGACGTGAGTTTAAGGAAAATTGAAGTCGTAGATTTTCAGTCGTCGTGGGCTGATGATTTTAATCGAGAAAAAGCGTCAATCTGTAATGCGTTAAGCAAAGAAAATGTGGTGGGAGTTCACCACATCGGTAGCACTTCAGTTGAAGGTTTATGTGCGAAACCAATTATAGATATTCTGCTTGAAGTTAAATGTCTCAGTGAGCTGGATGAGCAAAGCTACCTGATGGAATCGTTGGGTTATCTCGCTAAAGGTGAGTTTGGTATCCCGGGTAGGCGCTACTTTCAAAAAGGTGGGGTTCAACGAACTCATCAAGTCCACGCCTTTCTAACAGGTTCACATGAAGCGCAAAGACACATTGCTTTTAAAGAGTATCTTATTGCTTTTCCTGAAGTGGCCGATGAGTATGGTGTGTTAAAGAAAACGGGTGCAGCAATCTGCAACAATGACATAGATGTATATTGCCGCCATAAAGATAGCTTTATTAAAGAGCATGAGGCTAAGGCTCTCACGTGGAAGTTTGCGTAACACATATGAGGCCTTCTCCGGTCAATAGGTAATAGCATTTTTTTGCCTGCGCCAGCAGCCAATGCTCTCGAACAGCAAAGTCGTCTACTTCGTTCTGTCATTTCAACCATTAAGTCATTGCTTACGGCAAACACATATAGAAGGTCTCTTACTGCCGTCTATCGCGACAAAGGTCACTCACCCAATACCAGCAATGCATACACTCGACGCCGACAACAATGTGGTCTTGAAAGGGCGCAAGAATGTCTAAGAGTGCGTCAGGGTTGGTGTCAACTTTCTTATGAACCACGGTGTTACCCGCAGAATCAATGATACAGACGTAAAGAATGCGCGCATGCAGATCGATGTCGCAGTAATAAACGTGCTGTGGATTATAAAATGTCATCGAGTCTTCTCCTTTTTGGATTTGTCGCCTTCCAGCTTAGCCTGCTGGTTAAGCTGGAGGAGAAGGCTCAATGAGTATCAAGGCCTGCCAAAACCGCCGCTTCGCTTTGGTTTGATCCCCCCTCTTGCTGGCGGCGTTAACCACTTTCTACGAGTAGTCGTATCAGAATTAGATGGAGTATAAATGGGCGTTGTTGATCAAATCATTCACCTAACGCACTGATCCCAATGGGGTTGCCCCCATCAATCAACTCGGTAACTAACAGGCAAACACATATCCTAACA
>NZ_MEBP01000145.1:0-9296 GCF_001722075.1 Salinivibrio sp. SS2
TTCTGTGAGAGGGATGAGGCGGCAACGCCTCACCCTACTCGATGTCACTGACGACTGACCGCACAGGTCAAATCACTATCTGTACAATCGTAGGCTCAGTAGCGTGGTCGCTAAGGCATGATCACGGTATCAATCACATGTATCACGCCGTTTGACGTCATAATATCGGCTTTGGTCACGGTCGCGTTATCGACTTTAACTTTGCCATAAGAGGTCTTAATCATAATGTCACTGCCTTGTACCGTGGTGGCGGACGACATATCCATCACTTGTTCTGCGGTCACCTTACCCGGTACGACATGATAGGTGAGGATATCGACCAGCTTATCCTTGTTTTCGGGCTTGAGAAGCATGTCGACCGTCCCCTCTGGCAGCTTAGCGAATGCCGCATTCGTGGGCGCAAAGACCGTAAATGGTCCTTCTCCTTTGAGGGTATCCACTAACCCTGCAGCTTTGACGGCGGCGACAAGGGTAGAAAAGTCATCATTTTTTGCAGCTGTGTCCACAATATCGTGGCCGCCTTTGTGGTGCGCAGCCATCGCGCTTCCCATTCCTAGAATCAGGGCGGCAGTCACCGCAAATTTCGTGAAGGTACGTTTTAACATGTTGCTCTCCTTTTCATCGATTGATCATTCCTCACCAAACCATCATCAGCAATGACAGTGAGTGACTGCTCAGGAATGTCGTGGCTCTTGGCAAAACGGGTGAAAGGAGAAAGAAGATCACTTTTGGAGGTAAGGATAGGCACATATCTGTGATCTTCTACGCTTGATTGATCGTGAAATCACGTGCAATTTTTCGAACAAGTCATTCGCATAACTGTGATTGTGAGCACACTTTTATCGGCGTACATTCTCTCTCGTCCCGCGACGAAAGGTCGCAAAGAAAATCTTCAAATAGAGACATTGTGGTGACAATTGGTCACCGAGATTGGCGTTTAATAACAATCAATCGACAACGAGAGAGGAAACAACCATGAAAAAATTAGCAGCTATTTTTGCACTGACACTCGCATCAACCTCAGTAATGGCGAGCGGCCTTAACCTTGACGTACAACCTGCAGAAGGCGGTGCTTGGGTATCAGTGACTGAACAAGGTCAAGCCGTTAAAGGCGCGAAAGTAACCAGCTCAAAAAGCGTGGACACCAAAGTGACTGACGAATCAGGTCGTGTATTCATTTACAGCCAAGACCAAAACAGTGGTTCAGTGACTTATGTTGCAAATACCGACCAAGGCCAACAAGCAGAAAAAGCCGCTTTTGTTGCTGGTGACCGCAGCTAATTTGCCCCACTAGGCAAAGACATCGTTGGAAAGCAAAAAAGAGAGCATTGGCTCTCTTTTTTTATGATTAGGCGTTGTCAGGCATGAGCCACGCTTGGAGTGCATGCAGTGAGTCCACTTGGTGGGTAGGCGTCACGCCTTCTGGTAGTGGCTTTTTGTCGCGATTCAACCAGCATGTGTCTATGCCTGCGCGCATGCCACCGAGGACATCTGCCATTGGATTATCGCCGACCATGAGGATTTGAGACTTAGGTGGATGGCCCATTTTTGCAAATGCATGCTCGAAGATGCGAGGGTCAGGTTTGGCAAAACCGACTTGCTCGGATACCACGAGAGTAGATATGGCGGGCTTGAACCCTGTTTTTTCCAAGCGCACATCCTGTAACGCGGTAAAGCCATTGGTGATAATACCAATGTGTGCGTGTGGACGAATCGCGTTTAGCAGTGCTTCTGCGCCTGGGAGTGGCTCACAGATCTCGGCCATCGCATCCAAAAAATGCTGGTTTAGCGTTGTCGGAGCCACCTTGAGCCGCTCTCCCCAGTGGGTAAAGCGTTTGGTTTGCAGCGTGTGTGCGTCTATTTCGCCATTTTGGTATTGCACCCACAAAGGTTTGTTTAGTTCTGAATATTCGGCAAAGGCGTGCTGGTCGAAATCGACATCATAGTGTGAAAACATGCGTTGCAGTCCTGCAAACGCATCAAAGTGAAACAGTGTTTCATCTGCATCAAAAAGAACCCAAGGATACCGCATGGTGACTACATCTCTTTACGTTAAGTAAATGAAGTGTAACAGATGAAGTCTGTTCTCTTCGAGGCTTTTTTGTGCACTCACCGTCCTTGGTGAGAAACACTGAACCATCAGAATGATGGCAAAACTATCCAGCGTGATTGAGGTTATAAAGTCAGATACAGCCCTGCCAATGTTGCGCTCATCAGATTCGCTAAGGTGGCGGCAAGAATGGCACGCATTCCTAATTTGGCGATATCACCTCGGCGCTCTGGAACAATACCGCCCAGTCCGCCCATCAACATCGCGATCGAAGTGAGGTTGGCAAAGCCGCACAGTGCAAAGGTAACAATGGCTTGGCTATGGGGAGAAAGTGCACCTTTTAGGTTCATAAAATCAGCAAACGCCACAAATTCATTCACCGCAATTTTCTTACCAATCAAGGTACCAGCAGTCATTGCTTCCCCCCACGGAATACCGATGAGCCAAGCGACTGGTGCAAACACATAGCCGAATATCCACTCCAGACTCAATTGAGGCATATTGATCATCGGGCCAAGTTTGCCCAACCCGCCGTTGATCAGCGCAATCATGCTGATCACGGCCAGCAAGCTAGCCCCGACTGCCATCGCAATTTGTAATCCACTTAAAGCACCTTGTGTACCTGCATCGATCAAGTTGACAGGCTTATCGTGGTTATCTTGCTCGGCTTGCGCTTGGGTATGACTGATAGGCGTTTCGGTCTGCGGGACCATAATTTTTGCCATCATTAGACCGGCTGGTGCGGACATAAAAGCGGCAGCGATCAGGTATTTCATTTCAACACCGAGGCCTGCGTATCCAACCATGGTGCCTCCAGCCACGGAGGCTAATCCGCCGACCATGACTGCAAATAATTCTGAGCGCGTCATTGAGGCGAGAAAAGGGCGCACGACAAGAGGGGCTTCTACCGATCCGACAAAGATATTGGCAGTGGCTGACATCGATTCAGTGCGCGAAGTGCCGAGTACGCGTCGTAGTACGCCACCGATCAGGCGAATAATCCAAGCCATGATCCCTAAGTGATAAAGCACGGCGATCAGAGCGGAGAAAAAGACGATAGTTGGTAAAACGTTGAAAGCAAAGATAAAGCCAAGTTTAAATTTCGCGAGATCACCAAACAGAAACTCAGCACCAATATCGCCAAAGCTAATTATTGCGGACACGGCTTCTGATGCGTTAGCCAAAATACGCTGACCAAGCGGGACGGAGATAATAAACCCGGCAAAGACGATTTGAATAATGAAAGCGCCACCGACGGTACGCCAGTTGATCGCACGACGATTTTCTGAAAATCCAATCGCGATTAGAAAGAGGACGCTAATCCCCAAAAGGCCGATGCCAAATTGCATGATGCTTGCTCCGCAAACGTTAAACTGGGATGGAAAACGATTGCGGCGGTATTGTACTTATTTTTCTCAGTGTGACAAGTATCACGAATAAATCATATTGTTGCATTATTTTGCATTTTTGTGGCCTGGAGGTTATGTGCTCGTAGGCGAGTCGTGCGAACTCAGAGCTGCTTCACGATAGGTACTTGAACAAACGCATGCTATTCACGATGTCTTTGTGATCCATCAAAAGTTTTGCTGGTGAACATAGGTATTTTTTGTGAGCACTATCAATGAATTCTTTTTATGATACGGCGTATTTCCGCTAAACCTAAAAGAGGAAAGTGTGTGACACGATCCTTTATAGCTCTGAAATAAAGAGTTCAAATGAGTTCTAGGCCGCGTCTAGCCTGGGGTTTGAGTGTATATATTGATTAATAGTTGGTTATAAAATCGACATTTGGTTAGTGCCCTAATTAAATCGTTGCGCATTTATGTTAGGGTAATGAGCTGTGTGGATGTTGCGGTTCTTGCTGCTGGTCAACTTTTTTATCCGCGTTTTGCGATGGAAAGGCCAATTGAGCGCACAGGCCACCGACACTCACAGGCTTCCGAACAAACGGACTAAGGAGTTAACTCGTGAGCGATAAAAGCCATGAAGATATGATGAAACCGGACGGGAAAGTTAACCCGATCGATACTGACTACCAGGTCGGTCAGGATAATGTGGCCGTTAAACTTGGCCCGTTTGGTTTTGATATTCACAACCGAGTATTTATGGTCTCGGGGCTGGCCATTATGGCCTTTGTATTTGTCACTTTGGCATTTCAAAACCAAATCGGCCCTGTTTTTGGTGATCTTCGGGGTTGGTTGACCTCGAATCTAGACTGGTTCTTCCTTTCTGCAGGTAATATTTTTGTTATCGCCTGTCTAGTACTGATTGTGTCACCTTTGGGTCGCGTTCGTCTCGGCGGGACAGAAGCTAAGCCGGATTATAGCTATGCGGGTTGGTTTGCGATGTTGTTTGCCGCCGGTATGGGTATTGGTTTGATGTTCTACGGTGTATCAGAGCCGTTAACACACTTCCAAACGTCATTGGGCGGTACCGCTGTTGATGCAAACGGTATTCGTACCGACTGGGCACCGTTGGGCGCAGCAGCCGGAGATGCTGAAGCGGCTCGACGCCTAGGTATGTCTGCAACGATTTTCCACTGGGGTCTTCACCCTTGGGCCATCTACGCTGTCTTGGCGCTAGGTTTGGCTCTGTTTGCCTATAACAAAGGCTTGCCTTTGACCATGCGTTCAGTCTTTTACCCGCTCTTTGGCGAGCGTGTATGGGGCTGGACCGGCCACGTGATCGATATTCTTGCGATCATCGCGACCCTCTTTGGTCTTGCAACCTCACTAGGCCTTGGCGCCTCACAGGCGTCTGCTGGTCTTCACTATCTGTTTGATACGCCACTGGGTAACACCACAGAGGTGCTGCTTGTCATGGGTATCACCGGTATGGCCATCCTGTCTGTGGTTGCTGGGGTAGATAAAGGGGTGAAACGCCTCTCCGAAGTGAACATGTTGCTTGCACTGCTACTGCTTATCTTTGTGATTGCAGTGGGTCCAACGCTAGCCATTTTGACCGGTTTCTTTGGTAACCTCGCCGCGTACCTAGAAAACTTGCCTGCGCTGTCTATGCCGTTTGCACGTGAAGATGCCAACTTTACGCAAGGCTGGACCTCGTTCTACTGGGCATGGTGGATTTCATGGTCTCCATTTGTAGGTATGTTTATTGCGCGTGTTTCTCGTGGCCGCACAGTGCGTGAGTTCATCACCTGCGTATTGCTGATCCCATCTGCTGCTTGTGTGTTGTGGATGACCGCATTCGGTGGTACCGCGATTGGTCAATTTGTGAACGAAGGTTACACCGCAGTTGTAGACGCTGAACTGTCACTGAAACTGTTTGCAATGTTGGATGATTTGCCGTTGGCATCGATTACTTCATTCATCGGTATCATTCTAGTTATCGTGTTCTTTGTGACCTCGTCTGACTCAGGCTCACTGGTTATCGATACCATCTCTGCGGGCGGTAAAGTGAACGTGCCAGTGCCACAACGTGTTTTCTGGGCGTCTTTCGAGGGCCTAGTTGCGGTGGCGCTTATCCTTGGTGGTGGCTTGGTTGCCCTACAAGCGATGGCGGTTTCAACTGGCTTCCCGTTCACGATTGTACTGCTGGTAGCGACTGCTTCCTTGTTCAAAGGGTTAGCATCAGAGCCGCGCGCTAAGTAACTGTACGTGCTAAGTAACTAACAGTTAGCTATGATGAAAAAGGCAGGCCCTCGGGACTGCCTTTTTTATTACCAACAACCTTGATATGTGATGGGTGAGACTAAGCTTTTAGGTTTCATCTATTGTGAATATTCAATCGCATACCCTTGCACTTTCTCGCAACGCTAGGTGAGCATCATGGAAGCTGAACAAGTTGAAATTGCGACATTTCTTTCCCAATACGCCCCTTTTGAATCGATTCCCGAAGAGGTGGTTGCTGAGGTCGCGCAAAGCATCGAAATTAGTTATCACCGAGCGGGCACGACGATTTTTGCCTACGGCGATGAGATTCATGATTTAGCCATGATCCGTAGCGGTGCTGTCGAGCTGTATCGTCGTAATGGCACCTTGTACAACCGTATCGCCGAGGGGGATATTTTCGGTCAGATGGGCCTTTTGATGAACAACCGGGTGCGTATGCCCGCCAAGGCGATCGAAGACACCTTGGTGTACTTCATCCCTGAGGCGACATTTAACCGCTTGTTTGATGAATTTGAACACTTTGCCGATTTTGTCGAGGTCGAAGACCGGACGCGATTACGTCAGGCGGTATCGAGCCATAATGAAGCCAATGATCTGACGACGTCCAAAGTTAAGAAGCTGATTATTCGCGACCCCGTGATGATCGATAGTACCGACTCGGTACAATATGCAGCGCAAGTTATGTCGCAAGAAGCGGTCTCGTCAATTTTGGTGATGGGCGATGAGCCCGATCCCGAAACCGGCTTCAATCCCGTGCTGGGGATCATTACTGATCGTGACTTACGTAATCGCGTGTTAGCAGAAGGCTTGCCTTATGAAACGCCGGTACAAGAAATCATGTCGCCCCAGCTGATCACCCTCGATCATAATGCTTACATCTTTGAAGCCATGCTCACCATGCTGCGCTCAAACCTCCACCACGTACCGGTATTACAACATGGCAAACCACTGGGTGTGGTCGCACTATCGGATATTGCACGTTACGAATCGCAAAACAGCTTGTTCCTCGTCGCCAGTATTTTCCGCCAACAATCGGTGGACGATTTAGTGGTGTTGGCGAAACAAGTCAAAGATTGCTTTGTACGCATGGTCAATGAGGACGCGAACTCACACATGATAGGGTCTGCGATGTCTGTGATTGGCCGCAGTTTTAAGCAGCGCCTGTTGGAGTTGGCAGAAGAAGAACTGGGTGAGCCGCCTATCCCGTATTGCTTTTTGGCGATGGGATCGATGGCACGCGATGAGCAACTGATTGTGACCGATCAAGACAATGCCATTATCTTGGACGATAGCTTTAACTACGACGAGCATAACGCGTATTTTGAGGCACTATCGAAGCGCGTGTCTGATGGGCTCGATGCCTGCGGGTATACCTATTGTACTGGTAATATCATGGCGACTAACCCTGAGTGGCGGAAAACACTGAAAGAGTGGGAACAATGCTTCGCCGATTGGATTGATAATCCGAGCCCACGCTCTTTACTCGACAGCAACATCTTCTTTGATTTAGATGGTGTCTATGGTCGAACTAACTGGGCTGAACAACTCAAAGCCTTCATTGGTCGCCGTGCACGTCGCAATAATCGCTTTTTAGCATCAATGGCGCGCAATGCCTTAAATCGCACACCGCCCTTGGGCTTCTTTAAAGATTTCGTGATGGAGCAAGATGGGCGACACAATAACTCGATTAACCTCAAACGCCGCGGCACAGCGCCATTAGCCGATCTTATCCGTGTACACGCATTAGCTATCGATTCGCGCTCACAAAACTCGTTTGAGCGCTTAGACGACATTATTGAATCTGGGATCTTGCCCAAAGGCCGAGGGCCAGACCTTCGAGATGCGATGGAGTTTATTTCCATGGTGCGTATTCGTCACCAAGCGCTGGATATCGAAGCGGGACGTGAGCCAGATAACAATGTGGAACCGGAGAATTTATCCGATTTTGAGCGCCGTAACCTCAAAGATGCATTCCAGATTTTAAGTAACGCTCAGAAGTTCTTGAAATTCCGCTACCAGCCGAATCGGTCATAAGGGGAGGGCATGTTGCATTTGGATCTGAAAAAGAAAGCCCCGGCACAACACGTGGACTGGCAAGCCATGCTGGATACCAAACGTGAGCAGGTGAAACATGAAACGCTACAAGCGTTTTATCAACAAGGCTGGGTAGCACCCGACACGCCTCTTAAGGATGTGCCCTTTGTCGCACTCGACTTTGAAACTACGGGTCTAGACAGTGAAAAGGATGCCATTGTCAGTATTGGGCTGGTGCCTTTTACCCTTAGTCGCATTCGCTGCCAACAGGCGCAGCACTGGATTGTGAATCCCAATCGTCCGCTGGCAGAGTCTTCGATTGTTATTCATGGGATCACCCATTCAGACATTATGAATGCACCAGACTTTTCTCATGTAATTGAACCACTGCTAAGTGCGCTCGCCGGTGCGATCGTTGTGGTGCATTACCGCCGTATTGAGCGAGAGTTCCTTGACCGTGCGATTAAGCAGCGTTTAGGGGAAGGGATTATTTTTCCGATGGTCGACACCATGGAGCTTGAGGCGCGGAAACACCGTACCGGGAAGCGCAGCTTGATGGACCGTATTATGCGTCGTCCCCTGGCGTCGATTCGGTTAGCCGATAGCCGTACTCGGTATCAGTTGCCTTTTTATCAAAGTCATCACGCCTTGACCGATGCCATCGCCACGGCAGAGTTGTTGCAAGCACAAGTGGCCCACGACTTTTCCCCTGACACACCGATTAGCGACGTATGGAGCTAAGGTCTAGACGGCTATCGCTTTGTTATTGAACCGTAGACGCGCATGGTTCGTAAACCTGTTGATAGGTAATAGCACGTCGCGTGCTGGTTTTCAGTGCAATAATAATGTGCTACAACACCAGCGATTGATAATCAGAGGAAAGCACATGACATTTATCCATGCAGTAGAAGGGCTCGTGTTTGGCCTTGGGGTGTTGTTGTTGTCATCAGGCATTGGCTTTGCTTACTGGGGACTCACGTTAAAGCCTGAAGAGGCGGAAGACATGACGGCACGTAAAATTGAGTTGGGCTTTTATGCTGGTGCGTGCATTGTGTTTGCGCTGTTAATTGCCTATTGGCTCACTTGGTGATGATTCGCGCTTACTTTAACGATAAAAAAACCACCGCTTGAGCGGTAATGCATGTGAATTAAGCTGAGTTACGTCTTTTAGAAGGCCTAGTCGCATAGCGATTGGGCCTTTTCTTTACTGCTCTTGGGTATGTCCTCTCTCGCCTCTCTGGAAGTACAAAGCTCTCTGCCATGTCGAGAATATATCGGAGCACTTCTGGGTATCTTCCAGGTGCGACAGCCGGGAGCATCTGCAACTGACTCACTAAAAATATTGATGCCTGCTTAAAGCCTATTTGGTATGGCATTACCGTGTTCAATGAATACGCCATCTGGCACATCATAAAACGCAGTAGGTTGTAGGCGAGCAACATCCCCCAAAGCTCCTGTTTAACTAACGCCGGTGTTTTACTTCTTAGCGTAAGGCTATTTTGAAGCATGTACTGCTTCATCTCTCGATAGCCTAATTCGATTTCCCAACGATGACTGTAGAGTTCTGTAATATCGGCCCCTAT